>CACZSV010000070.1 GCA_902783925.1 uncultured Coriobacteriaceae bacterium | reverse complement strand
GCGCGTTCCAAAGAGCGTTACAGCAATTGGCAACTACGCGTTTGGCAATCTTCAGTCAGCGAAAATGATCTTTTTCGAAAACGGCAACATGAATTGGGCAGGTGCGCTTGTTTTCAGGTCTCACATGTCGAGCGCGCCGACCACTTATCCCAACCTGACAGTTGTGTGTGCAGATGGCGACGCGAATGGCAATTGCGAAGCCGAGGTCAATACCCTTGGCGCGACGTTCAAGAAACTGAGTGATGCAGACACGTACACGCTAACGCATAACTCAAACGGCGGAAGTGGCATGATGGGGGATGTGACGCTTCCTAAAGGGTTCGCGTATGCGGTCCCGCTCTGCAAGTTCACGAAGCCGAGCGCCGATTTCAAGTGCTGGAAAACAGGGTCAACAGAATGTGACCCTGGCAAGGCTCTGCCGGCGAGCTCCAGTGCGGTTACGGTCTATGCTCAGTGGTCCGATTGGGGCGCAGGTAACGGCTATACAGTAGAACCCCAGACAAATGGCGGATCGGGAACGATGCCCTCGTTCGCTGTTAAAAAGGGAACTGCGTTTACTGCGCCCATCTGCACGTTCACTCCTCCTGCAGAAAAGACCTTTGGATGGTGGAGGTACTCACTTGGTGGCGTTAACTACGATCTGCAAGAGGGGTCAGAGCGTGATCCTGGAAATGTGGGCACGGTGTTCCTCAAAGCCCAGTGGGTCGGGCAGTATACCGTCACCTTCGATGCTCGTGGTGGCACCGTGAATCCCGGAACCATGAAGACAAACGGTGAAGGCAGGCTCGACTCGTGGCCTACAGCTAAGCGAGATGGCTATGTTTTCGAAGGCTGGAGCACAACGGATGATTACGGCGGACTCACAAGCCTCGCACGCGTGTATACAGGCGACACAACGCTGTATGCCATCTGGATTTCTCAGGCTGAGGCAGATGCAAGCGGCGGCGACGTAAGCGGCGGGTCCGGCGGAGGCGGTTCTGGCACGACGCCTATCTCTATGAACCGTCTGTATAACCCGAATAGCGGCGAGCACTTCTACACGGCAGACGATTCCGAGCGCGACTATCTCGTCAGCTTGGGATGGAACTACGAGGGCGAGGGCTGGAAGGCTCCGAGCACGAGCTCGACGCCGGTGTACAGGCTCTATAACGCCAATGGTGGGGAACATCATTACACAATGGATGCAAGCGAGAAAGATTTCCTCGTGAGCGTGGGTTGGAACTACGAGGGCATAGGGTGGTATTCGGACGATGCGAAAACGGTGCCGCTGTTCCGCGAGTACAACCCCAACGCCTTCGCGAATAACCACAACTACACCACCAATAGTGCCGAACACGAGTGGCTGCTCTCGCTGGGCTGGCAGAACGAAGACTACGCGTGGTACGGAGTGTAGGACGCGGTAACCATAATTCGCTAGATGAGTGTCCTAAGTTGGGGTGCCGAGCAGCAAAACCCCAGGTCGCGACAAGTCAAAAGTCCAAGTTTGGACACTAACGGCCCCGAGCCGCCCAGGTTTGGACACTGGCGGCCTCGCGGCTCCCAAGTTTGGACACAAATCACCACTATCCTTCCTACCATCTGACCTTCTTCAATACGGTACAATGCCCCAGTTATGCATTTTATGGAGGGTGGAAGATATGGCCCGTTTATTTGGAACCGATGGTGTGCGCGGCGTCGCAGGTGAGGACCTTGATCGCGATCTGGCGGTAGCGCTGGGACGTGCGGCGGTACGCGTAATTGGCAAGCGCATTTTCATAGGCCGCGACAGCCGTGAGTCCGGGCCCATGCTTGAGCAGGCTCTTGTCGATGGCATTTGCGCTGAAGGAGGGCAGCCGGCGCTCGTCGGTATCGTGCCTACTCCTGCCGTTGCGCTCATCACACGCGAGATGGCTGCGAGCTGCGGCATCGTCATCTCCGCCAGCCACAATCCGCCCGAATACAATGGCATCAAGTTCTTCGATGCAAGCGGCTACAAGCTTTCTGACGAAGTCGAAGACAAGATGCAGCAGATTGTCGAAGAGCTGCGTGGCGAGCAAGTGCCGGAAGGCAAGGCGCATCAGGTTCCCAACGCTGCGAGCTATTACGCGAATCATGCCGCAAACATCTTGCAAGAGCGTGGCGTGGACTTGAGCGGCATGAAAATTGCCGTTGACTGCGCTCATGGGGCTTCGTGCGCGACAACGCCCGCGACTCTCGGTGCGCTGGGGGCCGAGGTGTTCGCGCTCAACACCGAGCCGGATGGCTCGCAGATCAATGTCGGCTGCGGGTCAACGCATCTCGAGCCTGTGAAGTTCCTCATGAAGACGCGCGGTGCGGACCTTGCGATTGCACACGACGGCGATGCCGACCGCATGCTCGCCGTTGCGCCCGATGGCACGGTTGTCGATGGCGACTATATCCTGGCGATCTGCGCACGCGATCTCAAAGAACGCGGTCTTCTCAAGAATAACCTGGTTGTCTCCACGGTCATGGCTAATCTCGGGTTCATGCACGCCATGAAGCGCGAGGGCATAGATGTCGTCACGACCAAGGTGGGTGATCGCTATGTGCTCGAGCAGATGCGCGAGCAAGGAGCGGTTATTGGAGGCGAGCAATCGGGGCACATCATTTTCCTCGATAAGAACACCACGGGAGACGGTTTGCTCACGGCATTGCAGCTGCTGGGCGTTATCGCGGCAAGCGGCAAATCAATCAGCGAGCTCATGCAGGTCATGGAGAAATTCCCGCAGACACTCGTGAATGTCAAAGTCACCGATAAAGCATTGTATGCGGACAATGAGGCAATTGCCGCTGCCGAGAAAGCCGCAGAAGAAGAGCTTGGCGATGAAGGCCGGCTGCTCGTGCGCCCCTCTGGCACCGAGCCGCTCATCCGTGTCATGGTAGAATCGCGAACTCAGGAGCATTCCGACGAGGTCGCCAATCGTGTAGCGCAGGTTATCGCTGAGCAGATTGGCGCATAGTTTTGTTCTCATGTGTTGTGGGTTTTGTGCATAATCGCACGCACATATAATCGATAAGAGGAGAGACGGTAATGGCAGAAGAGAAAGTAGAACCAAAGCGCGCCGCGTGGTCGGGCAAATGGGCGTTTATCCTTGCAGCTGCCGCATCTGCAGTTGGTCTGGGCAATATGTGGCGCTTCCCATACCTTGCAGCCAAGTATGGCGGCGGCATGTTCCTGCTCACCTACCTGGTGCTCGTTTTGACCTTTGGCGTCTCGCTTCTCTTGCTCGAGACTGCTCTTGGCCGCAAGACGCGCCTTTCCGTTATCGGAGCATATAAACATTTTGGCGCGAAGTTTACGTTTATCGGTGTCTTGGCGGCTGCGGTTCCGTTCATCATCACGCCGTATTACTGCATCATCGGCGGCTGGGTCACAAAATACACGGTGAGCTATCTCGCGTCTGGTCCTTCGGCGCTTGCAGACGGAGGCGATTTCTTCACAGGCTTCATCACAGGCCCCACCGAGAGCTTTGCCTGGATGCTCGTGTTCATGGCCATCGTGTTCATCGTCGTCGCGCTTGGCGTTAGGAAGGGCATCGAGAAAGCCAATCTCGTTATGATGCCGGCACTCATCATCATGGCCGTTGCAATCTCCATCTTCACGCTCACCTTGCCCGGAGCGCTCGAGGGCGCGGCGTATTACATCGTTCCCGATTTCAGCAAGTTCGGTCCCGAGCTCGTCATCAACGCGCTCGGCCAGATGTTCTACTCGCTTTCTCTTGCCATGGGCATTATGGTCACGTACGGCAGCTATATGCGCCGCGAGGACAGCCTCACGCAGTCGGTCACGCGCATCGCGGGCATCGACTTTGGCGTTTCGTTCTTCGCCGGCCTCATGATCGTGCCGGCGGCGTTCGTTGCAATGGGGTCTGCCGAGCTCGTGGCCCAGAAATCCGGCCCGTCGCTGATGTTCGTGATTTTGCCAGAGGTGTTCAACACCATGGACCCGACGCTTGCGACGATTGTCGGCTTCGCATTCTTCCTGCTCGTGCTCTTTGCAGCGCTTACAAGTGCGATTAGCTTGATGGAGGCGCTCGTCTCGATTGTCGCCGATGGCGCGCATCTCTCGCGTCGTAAATCATTGATTATTGTTATAGTCTTTGTTGTGGCGGTGGGCACGCTTATCAATGCAGGCTACAACTCGCTTTCGTTTGTCGAACCGCTCGGCGCGGGCTCGAGCCTGCTCGACTTCTTCGATTTTGTCTCGAATTCGGTGCTCATGCCCATTGTCGCGATTCTGACTTGCGTGTTTGTTGGCTGGATTATCAAGCCCAAGCCGCTTGTCGACGAGGTCAAGGAATCAAGCAAGTTCAGTGCTGAGAAGCCTTGGATTGTCATGATTAAGTACATCGCTCCTGTGCTGGTTGCGGTTATCCTAATCTGGAACGTGCTTCCCTTCATCACAGG
>CACZSV010000069.1 GCA_902783925.1 uncultured Coriobacteriaceae bacterium | reverse complement strand
TGAAAATCCCCATGACACGCCCCAGATACGCGGGGTCACAGTTCTTCTGCAGCAGCGTCGTAGCCGGACCGGCAAAGCCCGCGCAGCAGGCACCGGCCAGAACGGCGCAGACCACCAGCAGCGGGAACTGGTTCGAGGGAAGCAGGCTGCAGGCCAGCATAGACGCGCCCAGCACAACGGCACAACCCGCGATCACCCTCGAAAGCGGAACCCTCTCGCCAATCGCCATGAGACAGGCAGACCCGGCCAGCATACCCACGCCAAACGCACCTTCACACAGGGAAGCCGCGTATCCGTCGCCATCAAAAACTGTGGCCACGAGCAATGGCAGCAGGTTATCGAAGGGGCCGTACGCCATGAGTCCGACCACGAATAGGCCGACGAGTATGAACATGCCCCTGTGTCCCACAAGCACCTTGAGTACGGCAGCAAATTCATCACGCACGCGGGTATCTGCCTTCTTCACAAGCGTCGGAACCTTCACGGTCGCAAGCGTCACCATGCTGAGTATGCTTCCCACGGCAAGCGCGATAAGCGGAGCGCTCAAACCAAAACTCGTGTAGAGCAGGATGCCTAGAGCGGGGGCCAGGATCATGGAAGCGGCCATAAGCAGATTATCGAGCATATTGATGCGGATGAGATGCTTCTCGGGAACAAGCGTGGGCATAAGCGCGTTAAAAGCGGGATCCCTGAATCCGTTACGCACGCCCATGACAAGCGAGAACGCAAGGACGACCGGCAGGCTCAGGCTCCCGGCCATAATAATTCCGGCAACGACGAGCCCTACCACCGCAATGACGGCGTAGCACAGCAGTAAAATACTTTTGCGGTTAAATCTGTCGGATGCGACCCCGCCAAGCGGAGCGAGGAGTCCCTGCGGAAGCAGCGCGCAGACACTCACTGCGGCAATGGCCACAGGGTTGCCCGTAGTGCTCGTGACATGCCAGCCCATGCTGAACACGGTTGCGATAGCCACAAAACACGTGATTGCATATGCCGTCCAGATTAGCGCGACAGGCAACAGCCAACCCGTTTTCTTTTCCATCTCATATCCCTTTTCTTCCATCGTCGAATCCATCCTTTCAAATAAAAGAGCCGATCCCCCTGTTCGGGAAATCGGCTCTGCGTTTAACGTCTGGCTCTGTATGCTATGCGCTTTTTCGCGTCATGCGCTTTGCTCGAGTAACCTTCGTACCAACTGCGTCAAGCATCATCTCCTGCTTGCACTTGGGGCAAAAGAACAGAAAGTTCTCGAGCCGCGTATCGGGCCGAAGCTTGAGCTTGGTCGGCCTTCCGCATAGAGGGCAAGTCGCCCACGTCTCTCCGCTTCTCATGTGCTCACCTCACCCATCTCCTTATCCAGCAGCTCTGCAAAGAGTTTGAACTTCTTCGTGATGCGCTTAATTTCTTCGGCGCTCATATCGTCGAAAAGATACTGGTCAATAGTCATTCCCATGGCCGTATGCATGCGCGAATGGTTCTCATACGCCTTGCGGCCCAGGTTGGTGGGACGCAATGAAACATACGATGCAGAATGCTCGGCGACCTCCTTGACGATGAGCCCCTTCTTCACAAGCTTGCTCACAAGCTGCGACATAGCGCCCTTGGTGACCGCACGCTCCCTTGCGAGCTCACCAAGGCTGATTCCCTCGTTTTCGCAGACAATCACGACGGTGTGAATCTCGTTTTGCGTCAGCGGAAAGCCAATACCAAAGTCGCGTGGCTGACTCTCATAGGCGGCATATTTGTGAAATGCCTGCTCGAATGCCCAGCTGAGCTCTATTTTGTCCTGCGTCGTCATCGTGCTCCTAACTGTTTTGTTACTAAACAGTATAGGTACTAAACACTTAAAGTCAAGTAGGAATGTAAAGATTTTTCACTGGATAATTGTCCCTGTGAAGGATGGGGCTCGGTCGATCGCCAGGCTCCTCCAAGGACGAAGCATCTGGCCCCCTCGCTTCTACCTGCTAATACCCCAAATCCTCGCCGACCATGATCACCGTGATTCTATGCGGAATCCTCGAATGACGCGTCACGACCTCCTGGCAGCAGATCGTCTGCTCACCATGGCAATCGCCGCACACGCCCGTCACAGCGCATGGCGTATTAACCCCAAGGCGCATGCAATTGGGCGGTGAGGCGACATCGTGCACACGTTGCAAGGCGCTCTCGACATCGTGTGCGAGCTTGTTCATGCCAGCAATGACGAGCACATGCGCAGGCCCGGCAATCAAAAAGCACAGACGCGTTCCCGCGCCGTCGATGTTCACAAGCTCGCCATCGAGCGTGAAGGCATTCGTGCTCATCAAGAAGTAGTCCGCCGCCGATTGCTTGGCGTGTATGACACGCGCATCATCGCCCGGCATCTGATCCATGCGATCGATGACCTCATAGTCCCCTGCGGCAACGGCATCGAGCAGCCCGATTTCGCCGATGGTGACAGAGCCGCCCCAGGTCACGCTCGAGCCGCTCGGCATGAGCTCGAGGGCCTTCGCGCATGCCTCCTCCGACGTATCGCAGTACACGGCATCGATATTGCGCCTGGCAAAACGCTTGATCATCGTCTGCCCAAGTTTGCGGTAATACTCTTTCTTCGCTTCGTGCATATCATGGCTCCCTTCCACAGACACCGAAATAGACTGCATTAATTCTGATGCATCACGCGACGTTTGACGCTCGTCGCAACTTTATACGGAATGCCTTCATAGCGTTTGACCACCGTTTGAAGCAGCTCGCGAATGGGGAGCTGCTGGGGGCACTTGGGCTCGCAGGAACCGCACTGCACGCATCTGCCCGCATTGGTCGGTTTGCCGCCCAGCGACGTGTTCTGGATGTAGTCGTATTCACCGGCAAACCAGCTCGTGGAAAGCCCAGAGTTGTAGATATGGAAGCACGTAGGTATATCCACGCCCTTGGGGCACGGCTCGCAATAATGGCAGCCCGTGCACCCGATTGCACCCTCGCCGCGGATCGCCTGCACGGCCCGCTCGTACACCTCAAGCGTTTCGCCACTCAGCGTGCCCGGCGTCACCAGGTCGGCAAGCGCGACGTTCTCGATAATCTGCTGCATCTCGTTCATGCCAGAAAGCACGCAGGTGACCTCGGGAATGTTATACAGCCACTGCAGGCCCCATTGGGCATAGCTCAAATCGGGGCCAGCCTCGTCGAATACCTTCTGAGCATCTGGACTCAGCTTGTTTGCGAGCGTCCCGCCACGCAGAGGCTCCATGACAATGATGGGGAGCCCCTTTTCCGCCGCATAGCGCATACCATCGAGCCCAGCTTGCGCATGCGCGTCGAAGTAGTTGAGCTGAATCTGCGTGAACTCCCAATCGTACGCGTCGAGAATCTCCTTGAAATCTGCATTGGCGCCGTGAAATGAGAACCCGATATGCCTGATCTGCCCCGCCTCTTTGCGCCGCGCAGTCCAATCCTCTATCCCTAGGTCAACGACACGCTGCCATTGATCGGGTGAGGCGAGCATGTGGATGAGATAGCAATCGACGTAGTCTGTCTGCAGACGCTTGAGCTCCTCTTCGAAGATGCGGTCGAAATCCGCCGCGCTCTTGCAAAGGTAGTGTGGGAGCTTCGTGGCCAGAATCACCTCATCACGATGCCCCTGCGCCAAGAACTCCCCAACCGTCTCTTCGCTTCCGGGGTACACGTACGCTGTGTCGAAGTAATTTATCCCAGCATCTAAAGACGCCTGCATAATGGCATGAGCGGCAGTCTTGCCACGCGGAAAACGCATGCAGCCCAGCCCCAGAACGGAAACGTCTTTTCCAAAAACCTTCGCCTCTCGATACTGCATCACAACCCCCAAAAATACTTTCTATACATTTGTCTGATTGTCTGATTCTGCTACTTGCTCGGGTAGAGAAATCTCCACAATGTCGAGCACATCGAGACGCTGCCCGTCGTCCAGCGCTACGATGCCCTCATGCTCGTCGATCTTGACTATAACCCCGACGCTCGTCATATACGAGCCGCCTTCTTTGTGCCTATCGGCCACAAAGTGCACAATGGACACACGCGAGCACTGCTCGAAGGCGTCGCGAATGCGCATGTCAAGTTCCGCGCGCATGTTCTCGTCGAGCTCGAGACGCCGTTCGGTAAAGCGCGCTGTCTCCCCCACCGCTTCTCCGTAGCCGCTCAGCGCGGCAAAGGGCGAGAACTGCGCCGCACGCTGCTCGCGCGACATCTGCGGATGATTCGCAGAAACATGATGGGGCAAATCTATGATGTCATCATATCTATGCGATCTGTCGCTCATGCCCTGTGCCCGCCTATCTGCCGGTTTCGGTCTTTCTGCGTCGCGCCTTCCTGAAGATTCATGCCCTTCAAGACGGCGTTCTTCCCAAAGCGCCTACGCGCGCTCAAGATCGCCTCCTGGCGTCGGCGCTCCGCCGCAAGCTCAGCGTCTTCTTCTGCCCGCTTTTCTTCCAGCTCTTCGTAATCGACGAGCAGGTTCAGTTGTTCGTCGGGCTCCTGCATATGCTCGAGCTCGCTCTCTGGAATGACATTGCACGCGGTAATATTGATGCGACGCGAAAGCAACTTTGGATTGATGATGCCGTCGAAGAGCTCGAGCGAAGCGGCGATAATCCTGCGAGACGACGAGAGATGCCGTTCGAGATTGGCCGTCCCGTGCGCATGCTTGGGGACACGACGCCCGTACCAATCGCTCACGACCTCGCCATCGAAATCGTCATCTGCCACAGCTTGGCTCACATTCGAGATATCGTACCCAATCGTGAGGACGATCTGGTTGGTCACGAGTCGCTTTGCAACCAAGTCGAGGCTGAGTTGTTCTGCCATCTCGTGCACGACCAGGCGTGTCTTGGCGTAATCATAGGGTTCATGCAGCACCTGCCCGGTACCGAGGCTGTTCGACTGTGGACGGTACGCCTTGATATCCGCCATCGTGCAGGGCTCCCACCCCCACGCGTGGTCGATGAGCAGCTCAGCGTTGATGCCGAACGCTTCGTAGAGCAGGTCTTCGTTCTTGCGGTCAAGCGAACCGCCGAGCGAGCAGCGTGCGATGTCTCCCATGGTGCCGAGCCCCATCTGGTCGAGTCTACGCGCATACCCACGCCCAACACGCCAAAAATCGGTCAGGGGCCGATGATCCCACAGGAGCTTGCGATAGCTCATCTCGTCGAGCTCGGCCATACGCACACCGTTTTCGTCTGCTGGGGCATGCTTGGCCACGATGTCCATGGCGACCTTGGCAAGGTAGAGGTTCGTGCCAATCCCGGCAGTTGCGGTGATACCCGTCTCTTGGAGAACTTCCCGGATGAGCATCATGGCAAACTCAGCCGGTGTCTTGCCGCTCGACCTGAGATAGCCCGTCACATCGATGAACACCTCGTCGATGGAATACACGTGAATATCCTCGGGGGCAACATGCCGCAGGTAGATCTTGTAAATCTCCGTGCTCTTTTGCATGTAGAGCGCCATGCGGGGGCGAGCGACGAGATAGTCGAGCTCGAATTCCGGATGCTCCTTGAGCTCCGCGTCATCGCTCGACTTGCCGGTAAAGCGCCCATGAGACGCATTGCGCCTGCGCTGGGCGTTGACCTTTGCGACCTGCTGGACGACCTCGAACAGACGCGCACGCCCTGAGATGCCATAGGCTTTGAGCGATGGCGAAACGGCAAGGCAGATCGTCTTTTCCGTTCGGCTTTTATCGGCAACGACGAGATTCGTCGTGAGCGGATCGAGCCCGAGCTGCGTGCATTCGACCGACGCGTAAAACGACTTCAGGTCGATTGCGAGGTACGTTCGCTGATATGTGCTGCCCGTTTCCATACTCCAGAGTATAGGCGAATGCCGTGACGTAATTTACCGAGCTACAATAATCCCTCCACTACATCTGTAAGGAATTGAGGACACATACATCATGAGAACCATCATGAACATCGTCATCTACGGCGTTCTACTTATCGGCGTCATAATCCTTTTGCGTCAGACGATAAAAAACCGCGGCACCAAGAAGAAAATCGACAGCAACATCGACATCATCGCGTACTCAATCATGGCGGTGGGCCTGCTGTTGCTCTTCGTGACCTGCATTGTCGAGCTGGTCATAGGGCATCCGTTATTCTCTTGATGGCATAAGGGCTTCCGCAGAGGGCGTACGGCATCCGAATTGCGGCTTCCCGACTTCCAAAGCCCGCTCTTGCTTTCATTGTCTCATCCGCAGATATTGTATGCACGCTCTATTGACGCAGTGCCTGCGTTAGAATATCCACAGAGGGCAATCGAACTGAAAGAGGTGTCATCATGGCTAACAATGTCGTCGATAACATTACCGATGCGTTCCAGAACATCTTCCTTGCGGGCGTCGGCGCGCTTTCCATTGGCGGAGAAAAGGCCAAGGACATCGTCGACGGTCTCGTCGAGCGTGGGCAGGTCACCGTCGAGCAGGGTCGCAAGATCAACGAAGAGCTCGCGTACAAGGCAGAAGAGACCAGGAACAAGTTCCGTGAGGAATCCGTTCGCGCATACGTCAAATCGCTCTCCCCTGACGAGCG
The DNA here is from genome assembly GCA_902783925.1 of uncultured Coriobacteriaceae bacterium. GTDB lineage: Bacteria > Actinomycetota > Coriobacteriia > Coriobacteriales > QAMH01 > QAMH01. The sequence continues at coordinate 4,780 of CACZSV010000069.1, read as the reverse complement.
CGCAGACTTTGCAGACCAGGTAGCCGCACTCGCACAGGAGCTCAACGGCACAGAAGAGGCCAAACAGGAGGACACGCAAGACGAGGTCGTCGTTGAGGCTGAAGAAGTCGTCGAGACCGAAGAAGCCTAAACCCGCCAATGCCGACAAGCGATAACGGTTTTCTCAGAAGCATTTTCAATACACCCTCGGGAGTCAGCCCCGAAGAGCAGTTTGGCCTGAATCGCAGGTCACGCTGGACGCGTCTTCGTGGAATGATTCGGATCGTCCGACGCCACAAGCTGCGCAACGGATTGACGCCCGAGGAATTGCGGAGCATGTTCGAAGAGCTCGGCCCGAGCTTTATCAAAATCGGGCAGACGCTCTCGACGCGTTCCGAGATTCTGCCACCTGCATATTGCGAAGAGCTCTCGCATCTGCAGACCGAGTGCGACCCTCTGCCCTTTGACCAGGTGCTCGCCGCGCTCAATTCAATCTACGGCAACAAATGCGACGAAATCTTCTCGGAAATCGATCCCACGCCACTCGGCAGCGCTTCGCTTGCTCAGGTACACCGCGCGGTTCTGCGCAAAAACGGCGACGTGGTCGCGATAAAGGTCCAGCGGCCGGGCGTGCGCATCGTCATGGCACAAGACATCGACATGATGCGCTCGCTCGCAAAGCAAATGCAGCGCTTTATGAAAGACAATCAGATTGTCGATTTGCGCGATGTCGTCGAAGAGCTCTGGAAGACCTTCCTCGAAGAGACGGATTTCAAGAAGGAGGCCGAAAACCTCGCTGAATTCGCCCTGCTCAATAAGGACGTCGCATTCATTCGCTGCCCCATGCCGTATCTCGAATACTGCACGGAAGAAGTGCTCGTCATGGAATATATCGACGGCGCTTCCATCCGAGATACAGACGAGCTCATCAAGCGAGGCTATAACCTCGAGGAAATCGGCGAGAAGCTGCTCGATAACTACGCGACGCAGATTCTCGAACACGGCTTCTTCCACGCAGATCCGCATCCCGGCAACATCGCCGTGAGCAAGGGGCAGATCGTCTACCTCGATCTTGGTATCATGGGCCGCCTCACGCCCGAAGAGCGTCTTGGGCTCGGCCGCATCATCGAGGCCGTGGGCCACAAAAACTCGGCCATGCTCGAAGACGCGCTCATTGCGTTTTCTGTGGGCGGAGACATCAACGCGATAGATCACCCCCGCCTGCTCGACATACTCGACAGAATTATCGATCAATACGCCTCCGCCGATGTCGCAAGCATCGATATCGGCGCCTTTCTCACCGATATAACCGCCGCCATGCGCGAATGCAAGGTCGAGCTGCCAAGCTGCCTTACCGCCGTTGCCCGTGGCCTGGTGACGCTTGAGGGAACACTGCTGCGCTTTGTCGGCAGCTTCAACATGGTCGATATCATCAACAGGCACCTACGCAACACGCGCGATCCCAAGGAGGAAATCGAGCAAGCGGCAAAAGACCTCGTTATTGAGATGGATCGCACTGCCCGCGGCATGGCGCGGGCCGCAGAGCATATTGGCGACACCGTGCGCATGCTCAGCCGTGGCCAGCTCAAAATCAACATGGAGATGCTCGGCTCGGACGAACCCATGGGCAAGTTGTCGCGCATCGTCAACCGAATGACGCTGGGCATGATTGCGGCCGGGTCGTTTGTCAGCGCAGCCCTCATCAGCGGGTCTGCTGGCCCGGAGATTTTTGGCTTGCCGGTGCTATCGTTTATTGGCTACGCTGCAGGAACCGCGCTCACCATCTGGGTTCTCGTGGACATCATTCGCCGCGGCAACAACCCCTAGAGCGTAGTGACGGGCTTCGGCCCGCCCGCGCAACCAGCATTGCTGCAGAAACGGGCGCGCTGAAGCGCGCCCCTACGTTGCAGGTGAATCGCCGAGCGTCCAGCGCCTAGGAGGACTAGAGGCCGAGCCACCCGCTTATCATGGGAATCCAGCCCATCACGAACACTACGATGAGCAGAATCGGCACGCCAAACTTCATCCAGCCATACAGCCACTTAGGAAACGGCAGGCCCTCGCCTGCGTCGACTTCTGCAAGGAAATTCTTCCAGCCCCAGCCACGCTTGCTCGTACAGAACAGGACAAACACGAGCGCGCCGATCGGCAGCAGATTATTCGAGACAATAAAATCTTCCAGACCCTGAATATCACCGATGCCAGGAAAAACTACCCCGGAAAGCACGTTGAAACCGAGGGCACAGGGCAACGAAAGCACGATGATGAGCGGCATCGAGATGCTTACGGCCTTGCGACGGTCCCAACCCCAATGGTCCATGAAGATGCGCAGGATATTCTCGAATACCGCGACAACAGTGGAAAGCGCCGCAAACGACATAAACAAGAAGAAGAGCGCGCCCCAGAGCTGACCAAGCCACATCTGCGAAAAGACATTGGGCAGCGTCACGAAAACGAGACCGGGGCCCGCGCCAGGATCGACGCCAAAAGAGGAGCAGGTCGGGAAGATGATGAGACCCGCGAGCAGGGCGACAGCCGTATCGAGCACGCCAACAGAAAGCGCCTCGCCAAACAGACGCTTCTTCTTATTGAGATAGCTGCCAAAAATAGTCATAGAGCCAATGCCGATGGACAGCGTGAAGAAGCTTTGGCCCATGGCAGCGTACATCGCTTCGCCAAAACTCGACACGCCGTTCGAGAACATCTTGGAGAAATCGGGCATGAGATAGAACGCGAGACCTTCGGCTGCACCAGGCAGCGTCACCGCGCGAACCACCAAAATGATCATGATGACGAACAGGGCACCCATCATGTATTTTGTCACGAGCTCGACACCCTTTTGCACGCCCATCGCACAGACAAGCATGCCGACCACGCAGACAACAACCATCCACCCCACGACCTCGGCGGGACTTGCAAGCATCGCGTCGAAAACCACACCTACTTGTTCCACGTCAAGACCATTGAACGTGCCAGAAGCCATCTTCACGAAGTAGTTGAGCATCCAGCCGGCAACTGAGGTGTAGAACATCATGAGCAGGAAGTTGCCGACAAGACCCACCCAGCGCATGAAGTGCCACTTGGTGCCCTCGGGCTCAAGCTCATCGAAGCTTCGCGCAATGGAGCGCTGGCTTCCACGTCCAACGGCAAACTCCATCGTGAGCGCAGGCAAGCCAAAGACGGCTAGGAAAAACAGATAGAGCAAGATGAACGCGCCGCCACCATATTCACCGGTGATATAGGGGAAACGCCACACGTTTCCAAGGCCGATTGCGCATCCGGCGCTTACAAGCAAAAAACCGATATTCGTTGCAAAGCGTTCTCTTTGAGCCATTGCTCTCTCCTCCATCTACACAAGTTTGCCTAGTATATCGAAGGAGGGCGGCGCAAGCTAGCTCAGAGTTTGCATCGCCGCAGTCTGTAGTGCGCGAGGAATCCTCAGCGTCTCTGCCTGAATCTTATGACGGGCGTTTTCCCATTTTTCCTGCTCGACGTTACGCTCGTCGAGCACGTTGAAATGGAGCGCCGCGTCAAAGGAGCTGGCGTTTCCATATACGATGCCATAGTTCTTGCCCTTGGCCTCGACCGTCATGCCGTTGCCGATGTAAATGCCCACATGGCCCGGCTTCCAGAGAATATCACCGGGGACCGCCTCGGCAATGCTGTACACCTTGTCCGCCTGCGCGTACTGCGTCTCGGAGTAGTGATCGATGCCAGCGCCAACGAGTGAATAGCACCACTTGGTGAGACCAGAGCCGTCGAATTCCTTATTCGTGGGAGACTCCGCACCCCAAATGTAGGTGCCGCCGAGCATGGCTTCGGCGCTCGCCACGACAAGGGCGGCATTCGCACCCATATCGAGGTTGTGCGCTTCTTTGAGAGCCTGAATTGCCGGATACATGCGCAGAGCATGCGCAACGCGCCTATCCAAATGCGAAACGCTCGCCGAAGGGCCTTCGTAACCGGCCATGAACGCAAAGGTGAGATTGGCCACGTGCTGCCGTGCATCTGTTTGCGTGCGTGTCTTCGTCGGAGTTGAAGAGGCCTTGACTGCCTGCTTGAGCACAGAGTTTTCCGCATAGCGAACAGTCTTACCGTTGACCATAAGTTCGTTGATGGGATCAATGGTGTTAATCAGACCATCGCCATCGATGTCGTCATCTCGCAAATCGACGATGCCGTCTCCGTCGAAATCGGTCTTATCGCTTTCGTCGAATGCAGCGATGGAAACATCCACGCCGGCAAATTCTGGATAAGATGCATCGTAATACGATTGCCTATCCATCCAAGACTCGCGCCAGGTGCTCAAGAAGTATTCCGTCTGGAGTGTCGCATCTCGCCAGTCTTTGCCCTTGAGCTGAGCATACTGCGTAAGTCCGCTAAAGCCAGCGCTCGAAAGAGAGCCTGCAGAAGACCCACAGTCCGTCCACTGGAACAGGCCGCCCGCGACTTCGTATCCGTAGTTGAACATGCCGCTCATATTGCAGAAGGAAGCCGCATTCGAGCCAGATTCCGCATACATATTGCCAATGGCGGCGGCAATCATCTCGGGCGTCCAGCCTGCATCGAGCAGACGACTCGCCACCTTGAGCTCGGTCATCGTGGCATCGAGCGTGGTGCCGTCGTCAACAGTTGCATATGTTGCCGTTGCCGCTTCTGGAGCAATCTCATGAGCAGGCTCGTTCTGCTGAACCTCCTGCTGTGCCGCCGCCTGCTCCGCTGCGGCTTTATCAGCTGCTGCTTTCTCCGCTGCGGCTTTATCAGCTGCTGCTTTCTCCGCTGCGGCTTTATCAGCTGCTGC
>CACZSV010000068.1 GCA_902783925.1 uncultured Coriobacteriaceae bacterium | reverse complement strand
GCAATGGCGAAGGGGACGCCTCCGGCGACAATCAGGCGTACAGCCGCGAGCAACTCGAGCGCGAGTGGGAGGACGCCTCGAAGAGCGTGCAGACCGGCCTCGAGACCATGCACGGGCGTCATGGTTATGCAAGTCAGGCTGGAACCATGCTGCAGGCGCTCAGAGCCGTCAACCGCAAACACTACGACTACAAGAATCTCCTCCATGTCTTTTGCACCTGGGGCGAGCAAGTCCAGGTCAATGATGAAGAATTCGATTACGTGTACTACACGTACGGGCTCGAGCGTTATGGCGATATGCCCTTGGTTGAGCCGCTCGAATACAAGGATGTGAAAAAGCTCCGCGATGTTGCGCTCGTTCTCGATACAAGCGGATCGGTACGCGGAGAGGCACTGCAGAGGCTTTTCGAGCGCACCTTCGAACTCATCATGGACGAGAGCAATGCGTTCAAGCGTTTCCGCATTCATCTCATACAGTGCGATGCGAACGTGAGCGAAGACATTGTCCTTAACACGCGAGATGATCTCGAACACGCTTTGGGCTCGATGAAGTTCAAGGGTCTGGGCGGCACCGACTTCTCTGCTGCTTTCGACTATGTCAATACGCTTGTTGTGCAAGGGGAGTTCGTCAACTTCAAGGGGCTTATCTACTTCTCGGATGGACGGGGGACCTATCCCGAGCGCTGCCCTGCATACAAAAGCGCCTTCGTGTTCGTCGAAGACGATTACGAGGAAATCGAGGTTCCGGCTTGGGCGATAAAGATCGTCCTAACCGAAGATGAGGTTAAACGGCTTTAGCGAAAGAGAAGCGAAATGGATATTTCACAGGCAAAAAAGCAGGTCGAGTACACGTTGACAACCTATTTCACGCAAGACGAGTTTGGCCACTATCTTCTGCCGATAGAAAGCCAAAGGCCAGTGCTGCTGATGGGGCCTCCGGGCATTGGCAAGACGGCTATTATGACGCAAATCGCCCAGGAAATGGGCGTCGGGCTTGTCTCCTACTCGATGACGCATCACACGCGGCAGAGCGCCTTGGGTCTTCCCTATATCGTCGAAGACGAATTCGAGGGCGAGTCGTATCGCGTCACGCATTACACCATGAGCGAGATTATCGCCGCCGTACACGAGCAAATCAGGCAGACGGGACGGCATGAGGGCATACTCTTTTTGGATGAGGTCAATTGCGTTTCCGAGACGCTGGCGCCTGCAATGCTGCAGTTTTTGCAGTTCAAGACCTTCGGTCAGCATAGCATTCCCAAAGGCTGGGTAATCGTAGGCGCGGGTAATCCGCCCGAATACAATAATTCGGTACGCGAGTTCGACATCGTGACCTGGGATAGGCTCAAGCGCGTCGATGTCGAGCCCTCGTATGACGCATGGCGCGACTACGCGATGCAGATTGGCGTCCATCCGGCTGTTCTGAGCTATCTCGAAATCAAAAAGCAGAACTTCTATAAAGTCGAATCGAGCGCGCAGGGCAGGCGCTTCACGACTCCGCGCGGCTGGGTGGATCTTTCCCGTATGATCCAGCTCTACGAAATGCACGATATTGCAGTCGACGTCGATTTGAGTTCGCAGTACTTGCAGGACGAGGAGATATCGCGCGATTTTGCGAACTACTACAAGATATTCAATAAGTACAAGGCGGGCTATCAGGTACCGGAGATTCTCGCCGGCGCGGCGAGTGAGGAAATCGCCGAGCGTGCTCGTACGGCCGCATTCGACGAACGGCTCTCGCTTGTTTCGATGATCATCGACGGCTGTTTGGGAAAGACATCCAATATTGCCGAAAAACAAGCATATATGAGCTCCTTGCTCGAAATTTTGATGGATGTGCGCGATAGGAAAAACGAAACGAGCGTTCCCGAGCTCGTCGAGCAAGATATCGAGCGCATTCAGGAGGAAACGAAGGTCGGCGAGCAGAGCAATACAGCATCGCCGCTGGCGCGCAAGGTCAACGCGCGAAGCCTCGCATTCCTCGTTGACGCCCGGGCGCAATTCGCGAGTTGCCAGGACCCATATGCGTTGCTCAAAGAGATGTACAACGCCCAGCTCGAAGGGTTTAAGCAAGAAGCGGATGAGACAAAAGACGCGCTTAACAATGCGTTTTCATTCCTCGAGATGGCATTTGGCGAAAGCCAGGAGATGCTCATCTTTGTCACGTCGCTTACCGCCAGCAAAGACGCCGCCGCGTTTATTAGCCACTTTGGATGCGAGAAGTATTTCGAGCATAATAAGGAACTGCTCTTCTACGAACGCCAGCGCGAGATCATCGAAGAGCTGTCGGATTTGGACCTGTAACGAACCTCGATTCGGGTGGATATGAAGAACGGCAGAGTACATGCATAAGCTGGATAAGTACATTACCGTCGGCGCAAAGCGCATGCGCTGCGGATACACGACGGGAACCTGTGCCGCAGCTGCTACCCGTGCAGCCGCCGAGCTGCTGTTCAACGCGCAGCACATCCCGCTCGTTCGTATAAACGTGCCTGCCGGTATCGAAGTCGATGTCGATATCGAGAGCTACGATCATGCAGGCGATTTTGCCGAGTGCTCCGTGCGCAAGGATTCCGGAGACGATCCCGATGTTACCGATGGCGCGTTTGTCTTTGCACGCGTGGAGCGTGTGGACGCGCCTGGCGTGCATATCGAGGGCGGCATTGGCGTTGGACGCGTGACCCGTGAGGGCCTGGATCAGCCCGTTGGCAATGCGGCCATCAATTCTGTGCCTCGCAAGATGATCGCCGAGCAGGTTGAAGAAGCGCTCAAGGCTTGCGGCGATGCTCACGATGACTCGCGAGGGGTGCTCGTCACGATTTCCATTCCGGCTGGCGTTGAGCTTGCAAAGAAGACCTTCAACCCGCGTCTGGGCATCGAAGGCGGCATATCGGTTTTGGGAACGAGCGGCATCGTACGTCCGATGAGCGAAGAGGCTCTCATCGCGTCCATCGAGCTCGAGTGCTCCATGCTCTATGCTCGCGGCGTGCGCGATGTACTTGTGTGTCCGGGCAATTACGGCAGAGACTATGCGCGCGACGTGCTCGGGCTCGATATCGAGGACTGCGTGCAATGCTCGAACTATATCGGTGCGACGCTTGATTGCATCGTTGCAATGGGTTTTACGTCGGTGCTCATCGTTGGGCACATTGGAAAGATGGTGAAGGTCGCTTCTGGCGCGATGAACACGCATTCGCGGGTGAGCGATGCAAGGCTCGAGACATTTGCCGCGCATGCGGCGGTTTGCGGCGCTTCAAGCGAACTTGCCGCACGGCTTCTCGAAAGCGCAACGACGGATGCGGCGCTCGATTTGCTCGACGAGGCCGACTTGCTCGAGCCGGTTATGGCGAGCGTGATGGAGAAACTCGAGCTGCGCCTGCGCCATCGCGCTGGCGAAGACGTGCGTATCGAGGCGCTTGTGTTTTCGAATGTGCACGGCATGCTCGGGGTAACGGATGGTGCCGGCGAACTGCTGAATCTGCATCGAGCAGATGGGACGGACGAGTAATGCGTACCCTGGCTTTCATCTCCTTTACGGAACGTGCCTGTATGCTTGCCTGCGAGCTTGCGGCAAAGATGCGCGAGCGAGGTATGGATGCACAAGTTGCGGGCCCCGCTCGATATGCCGAGCGCCTGGGCGTCGATGCCTATGACAGCCTCGACGCATGGACGGCCAAACACTTCGCAAGCTGCGATGCGCTCGTGTTCGTGAGCGCGGCGGGAATCGCCGTTCGTGCGATTGCTCCGCACGTTTCAGACAAGTTCAGCGATCCTGCTGTCGTGCAGATTGACGAGGCGGGCGTGTTTGTGGTCCCGCTGCTTTCGGGACACGTTGGCGGAGCTAATGACCTTGCACGTATGCTTGCCGATTGCTGTGGTGCGCAAGTTGCTGTCTCGACGGCAACGGATGTCAATGGGCTGTTTGCCGTAGATGAATGGGCGCATACGCAGGGGCTCGTCATCTGTGAACGCGTTCTTGCAAAGGATGTATCGGCGGCGCTGCTCGAGGGAACGTCCGTCGGGTTTGTCAGCGATTTCGAAATAGAGGGCGATCTTCCACGCGGGCTTATCGCATCTACGGCAGAAGGCTGCAGCCTGGGTATCTGCGTGAGCTACGACGAGACAGCGGCTCCCTTTAAGAGAACCTTGCATCTTGTTCCCCGAGATGTAGTTCTTGGCGCTGGTTGTCGCCGGGGGGTGGAATCTGCGTACTTTGCACGGCAGGTGTTGGATGTGCTCGCGCAAGCTCGCCTGTCCGTTCGTGCTGTGTGTATGCTTGCGAGCATCGACGTAAAACAAGACGAAATCGCCCTTCACGATTTCGCACGCACGCATGAGTGTGAGCTCGCGTTTTTCAGCGCCGAAGAACTGCGTGCGGTACAAGGTGAGTTTTCGCATTCGTCATTTGTGGAGAAGACCGTCGGCGTGGGAAATGTCTGCGAGCGCGCGGCTGTGCTTGCAAGCGATAACGGAGTGCTTATCTGCAGTAAACAGCCCCTCGATGGCGTCACGGTTGCACTTGCCCGAAGGCCGCACACCCTGTGCTTTCCGTAGGCAGTTTACCAGTGTGGTATGCGTGCGCTGAAGCTTTACACGGCGGGAATCAAATATATTTGCTCTAACAGTCGCGAATATTTCTTCTCCCGCCGCTATGGCTGTCGGTAATCAGCGCATGTTTGCCCAAGACACCACGGGATGCGTCGTTGCACTCGGCACTCAGCGCGTCGTCGCGAAAAGCCGCTGTCTTTTCGCTTTGGCTCTTACTTCGCGAGGACGCAGGCCTGCGTCTCGCTGCAGTGCTCCGAGCGACCGTTATGCTTTGGAGGTTATGGGGCGCACCCCGCTCCGCCGGTAATCCAGCCGGGCCGCAAATCCGGCGCACCTTTGGCCGGAATCCCAAAAGGTGCACGGCCGCAGCCGGACGGTCCGCACACCTTTGCTCCCAGGGGAAGAAGGTGAACGGCTCCGATAGAGAGGCCCGGCGCACCTT
>CACZSV010000067.1 GCA_902783925.1 uncultured Coriobacteriaceae bacterium | reverse complement strand
TTTCGGCCAAAGGTGTATGGGACTTCAGAACTTGAGCCGTACACCTTTTGCTGCTTCGGCCAAAGGTGTATGGATTCCAGACCACGAGTCGCACACCTTTTGGGGTTTCAGCCAAAGGTGTATGGATTACCCGGCTGCGACCGTGCGCCTTTTGTAGTTTCGGCCAAAGGTGAACGAGTCTCTCTATCGGAGCCGTACACCTTTTGCTGCTTCGGCCAAAGGTGAACGAGCTCAGAACTGTCTGAGCACAGGATGCGCGCCCCATGCCCGGCGGCTGCGCATAGCGACAGCGGCTTTTCGTGACGACGCGCTGAGCGCCGGGCGCAGATACGCGTTTTGCTCGTGCGGGCACAACCCTATGCGATTTTTTGAGCGATTCCGCTGACGACTTCGAATACCTCATCGCAGCGCGCTGCGTACTGCTGCGCTGTGCCACCGACAAGTTTGAGGTATTGTTTCGTTTCTAGGCCTTCGGGAGCAATATCGCTTCCAAGTTCGTTTCCCACGAGCACGACATGTTCGGCGCGCAAAGCAAGTGCATCGAGGCCTGTGAGAATCTCATCGTGCACCAGCGACGCTTCTCGCATCGTCCCGTCCCTGCTAAAGAGCGTGTCAGAGACGAGATTGGCCAGATCTTCCAGGAGTACGCACGCGTCTTGAGGCAACTCGTTCGCAATGTGCTGCAGATCTGCAGCACACGTGATTTCGAAAGTTGTGAACCCCTTGCCGGCGCGTTCGTTTTGATGCTTGAGTACGCGTGCGGCATCCTCGGAGCCACGCACGAGCATCGTGGCGATGTATACGAGTTCGCCGCCTAGTTCGCACACGCGGTTTTCGGCAAACGCGCTCTTGCCGCTCGCAGCTGCTCCTGTGACAAGTATGCGCACCGTTGAAAACCCTTGCTATTTCCGGAAACGGTTACCAAAGAAGATGGCGACGCCAACTAGCACAACGCCCGCGATAATATAGAACAGATTCGCTGTATCAAAGTCCATCGTCGTGCAAGTCCTTTCCAGAGCCGCGCGAAGCAAGAGCTGCCAGCTTTGAATAGTGTTTCTTTACATGGAGCGTTCCAGCATCACCTTCATGTGGCAAGGTGCATGCAGTGCAGTCTTTGTGTCCCTTTTCCGTGTAACGATAGTTTCCTCCGCACGCTTCTCCCAGCGCATAGAGCGGGCAGTAGCAGAAAAGGCAGTTGAAGTTTTCGGGTGGAATACCCTCATGACAGGGGAAAAACGCGCATTGCGTATGCGTGAAGAATGGATACCGGTGTTCTGTGCTCTGTGTCATGCGCCGATTCTTTCACGTTGCAGCTATGTTGTCAAAACGTGCACAAGCTGCGCATGTATACTCGCAATGCTCTAATCCCCCAGGCCGTGCTCAACTTGATAGACAAAGCCTTCCAAGGGCGACTCGGCAAGGGCGCGCATGCGAACGAGACGGTACGGGTCGTCACCGGGCTTGACCTGTCCGTTGATGATCGTGAACGCGCAAAGATAGCCCGCCTGCTTGAGTGCACTCGGTGCAGCATCGCTCACATCGCCAAATGGATACGCGAATGCCTCGTTGGTGCCGAGCATGGCGATGGCTTTCTCGCAGTCTTGCACCAGTTCGGCTTCGCTCAGATCGTATATGCGCCCACCGCGTCCAATCGAGTTGTTGCCGTCCTCGTGCAAATCGAATGAATGCGATTGGAAGCTAATATACGGTGAGGCATACTTGGTGAGCTTCTCTGCAGATTCCGGACGCCCGCAAATGATAAACGAGGTGGCGGGCACCTGATACTTCTCGAGCAACGGAACACCGAACTGCAAAAAGCCGTCTTCTGCATCGTCGAATGTGAGCACGACGCTTTTCCTAGGCAGCGAATGGGTGCCATCGATGTATGCGCGCAGTTCCTCGTATGAGGGGAAGTAGTAGTCGTTTTCCGTCAGCCATTTAAGCTGGGCTTCAAATTTAGTGTCGAGCAGGTAGTTGGCATCTGGCTCTTCCGGCGGGTTGCTTTCCGTGTAGATGTAGTGATACATCATGACCGAAATACCGTCGGTATCTGCATCCATGGTATCGACGACATGGACGGTGCGTGTAGTGCTCGTTTCCATGTTCGCCGCATTTCGCACGGTGTACGTCACGGTGTAATCTCCCGCTTTTGACGCGTCGACATTCCCGGAGATTTGAACGTTGTCGGTGATATTACCCTCTTGTTTATCGATGGCGTGGCACCCGGACTCAATGTATGACTCGCCTCGCTTGACGATAGTATCTGCATCTCCGTTGAGCGTCATGACGATGCGTCCCGCTTCGAGTGGGGCAGCCGGGCCTGCCGCCTGCCTGCTTTGCGTTTGGGTCTGCCCCTGGTTTTGCGAATTGTCGCTCGAGCACCCCGAAGCACATCCACGTACGATGAAGACGAGAATGATGACGATGGCAATTCCTGCGATGATGAACGGCAAACGTCCTCGAAGCGGACTTTGACGCTGCTTGTGGGTATAACCTGAGCGATCGAATTGTTCGCGCGTTGCCGTGTGCTGCGGCCCGCGGCGTGTCTGCGCCCGGCCATTCTGCGCAGGTCTGCGCGATGGACGTTGCTGGTAGTGCTCCGCCTGACGGTATGAGCGCCCACTGTTCGTCGTCTGTCTGTTGCCTGTCCGCCTTGTTTGAGAAGACCGCTGTGAGCTGCGGTAAGTATCTGCGCTGGGCCGCTGGCGTGTTTGTGATTGCGCATTGCGCTGTTCGCCTGCTCTTCGCCTGGGCGAGCCTTGGCTGTGCTTTGTATGTTTTCCTTGGTAGTCCACGTGTGGGTATAGTACCAGCCAGTTCGCCTGAGCCGAATAACGCATCGCAAAAAAATTCAAGATTGTTCGGACAGAACCCGTTTCCCATTCGTGTCCTCCATGAAGGCGCGAGAAAAGGAGACGATGATGAATCGATGCGAAAAACTCATGAGAACAGCTGTATCGGGCATACTTGTGGCTGGATTGGGCTGCACCATTGTGGGCTGTCAGGGGCAGAGCACGCAGACAAATGCGCGATCGACCCCTGCCTCTTCTTCGCAAAAGCAACTGCATGAGCAGCGGGGGCTCAGCACGCAGCAAAACGGCATGTATGCGGCTGAGACCGAAGACAGATTTTATAGCTGCGTGGATGAGCCCATCGATCTCAATACCGAGGAGTACGCGGCGCGCTCAGAGAATGGTTTTATCTCGACAGCGTCACGTCCGCTTTCTACCTTCTCCTCCGATGTCGACACGGCTTCGTACTGCAATTTGAGGCGCATGATCAACGAAGGGCGTACCGCAGACGAGGTGCCGAGCGGTGCCGTACGCATCGAGGAGATGCTGAATTACTTCGACTATTCGTATGCCTCGCCCAAAGGAGACGACCTGTTCGGCGTTGACGTCGAGATGGGAGCGTGTCCTTGGAACAAGGATACCGCGCTGCTCGTCATGGGCTTTTCCACTGCCGATGAAGCCAAGGTAACACGCGGTCGCAACCTCGTATTCCTCATCGACAGTTCCGGATCTATGAGCTCGTCAGACAAATTACCGTTACTCCAGGATTCGTTTTCAGTCCTTGCAGGAGAGCTTGGTGCCGATGACCGCGTTTCCATCGTGACGTATTCGGGAAGCGAGAAAGTCCTGGCCCGAGGTGTTCCGGGAAACGATCGTCAGAGGATCATGGAGGCAATCGACGGTATAGAGGCCCATGGAAGCACGAATGGAGAAGCTGGGCTGACTATGGCATATAACCTCGCCGAACAATATTTCATCGAAGGCGGCGTGAACAGAATCATACTCGCGTCTGACGGCGATCTGAACGTTGGCATGACGAGCACGAGCGATCTGAACGATTACGTCTCTGAAAAACGCAAGACCGGCATCTATCTGTCCGTGCTCGGCTTTGGCACGGGGAACTACAAAGATACGAAGATGGAAGTGCTCGCAGATAACGGCAACGGCAATTATCACTACATCGACTGCAAAGAAGAGGCGATGCGCGTATTCGACGAAAAACTCAGCTCGAATCTTGTTCCTCTTGCCGACGATGTGAAACTCCAAGTCGAGTTCAATCCTGCTCAGGTCAAGGCATATCGCCTCATCGGATACGAAAACCGCGCCATGGCAGATGCCGACTTCAGCAATGAAGCTGCCGACGCGGGAGAGGTGGGACCGAACAACCAATTCACGGTTGCGTACGAGATCGTTCCCGCAGATTCGGCGATGGAGATCGACGCGCCGCAGCTCAAGTATGAAAACAACTCTGCCAGCGGCGTTTCTTCTGACGAGTGGCTGACATGCAGCATGCGCTACAAGATGATCGATGGCCGCAGCGCCGAGCAAAAAGCGTGCGTCTCTGAGAAAGACTACGGCAATAGGCCGAGCGCGGACTGGGCCTTCGCTGCGAGCGTGATAGAATGCGGCATGCTCTTATGCGACTCCGAATATGCAGGTGACGCTACATGGAAGGGCGCTGTGAGCCTTGCTGAGAGCTCAGCGGGCAATGACGCTCGACGCAGCGAGTTCGTATCGCTTATGAAACGCCTGTAGCGCATGTGCGGGCGTGCTTGGAGGGGACGTACTGGCATCGCTTTTTGACATAGAGGGTATCTTCAACCGGCACGTGGACACGGTGTACAGGGTATGCATGACCTATCTTCGCGTTCCGGCAGATGCCGAAGATAGTACCCAGCAGGTGTTTATGAAGCTCGCGGAGCATCCTCGTAGCTTCGAGGATTTCGAACACGAGAAGGCCTGGCTCATCACCTGCGCGTCAAATGCATGCAAAGACGTTTTGAAAAGCGCGCGTCGGCAACGTTCGGCAGCAATGCCCCGTGACGTGGAAGACACGGACGCTCAACGCGACGAGACGCTCGATGCGGTGCTGGCCTTGAAAGATCCGCCACGAACATGCGTGTATCTGTTCTATTACGAGGGATACACATCTGAAGAGATAGCCGAGATGCTCGATGCGAACGCTTCGACGGTGCGAAATTGGCTGGCACAGGGTCGCGAGCAGCTCAAGGGAATCTTGAAAGGGGAGACGGCATGAAAGACGAAAACGATGCGCTCGAACGCGAGCCGCTGACGCCTGAGGAAGATGCCGAACTTCGCTTGAAGATAAAAGGGGCGTTTGATGAGGTCAAGCTAAGCGATGCCTCACGAGCATCCATGCTAGCTGCTCTCAAGCAAGCGCAGGCACAGCCCGCGACCGAATCACCTCGCAAGGCGGGCAGACCTGTCACGCGCATACTGAGATTCGTAGTACCAGCTGCCGCATGTCTTGTGCTCGTGCTCGTGGTGGCAACCGTGAATATGCCATCGATGATGCCGGTCAATTCTTCTGCGCAAAAGCACGAGTCTCAAAGCCGTGAGACGACGTTACGGGAGCAGGGGGCGCAGGATGCGTCCCCGACGATGAATATGATGCAAGAGCGTGCAGAAGAATACGAGAGTGCTGCGCTGTCCACGGCGGCAGGCGAATGGCTTCCCGTGGTCGAGCTGTCGGATAAAACGCGTCTGCACGTGACGCACGAAATTGTCGATCCTCCTTCAGAGGGCAAGCCCGAAGAAGCGCTTGCGATGAGCGAGGATGCGGGAATGAGCGCTCCGTGTGCGGCAATCCGCATCGATAGCGAACGCTATGCCGTGAGCTTCGGTAACGAGATCTGGTATTTGGCGGCTAACGGTTCATGAAGTCGAGGCTCGTGAAGTGCACCGGGTTTGCGAGGCGCGGGGTGCCGTCGTCATCGAATTGCACCTGGGCGTGATAGCCTTCTGCGTTGCCAACGAGCCACTCGAAGTATGCCTTGCCATTGACAACGCCTTCGGCGTTAGGCCCCTCTGTAAACGAGTTCATGGTGGCGAGTACCGTACCGCTGTGGCCGGCGATGACGAGCCGCTCGGTGCCTTTTTCCGCTGATTCGCAGAGAAGTCTTTTGACGCATGCATTCACGCGCGCAGTGAAATCGCTTACATCTTCTCCGCCTGGGCAGGTGCCAATGCACCATCCGTCGATCCATGAGCGGTACGCTGCGTCATCGGCCATGGATTCGGCGCTTCGTCCCTCGAATTCCCCAAAGTCCATCTCGCGTAGCGCTTCGAGGGGGACCTGATGGGCTTTGGGAAAGCATATGCGTGCGGTTTCGCGTGCTCTGAGCATGGGACTCACGTATACGGTCTCGACATCCGTGCAAAACCCGCACGCGCGTGCATCTCTGCGCCCGTTTGCGCTCAGGGGCAAATCGAGGTGAGCCCCCACGTAAAGATGGTCTTCGTTTGCCTGAGTACGCCCATGGCGCAAAATTATGAGTTGCATGGAAGTTCTCCTTTGATTGCAAGGGGGATGCCGCAGACTATGCGAATGACGCTATCCGCATGCGCTGCGAGCGCACCGCATGCGCGGCCAACGCGCTCGCGCCATACGCGGTCTTGCGCGTTTGCCGGCACGATTCCGCTGCCAAGCTCGGTGCAGATGACGATGTCGTGCGTGCGCAGCTCATCGAGCATCTCCTCGTTGAGCTCGGCTGTTTGCAAGAGGTCTTGCAAATTGTCGAGCACGGGCTTGTCGTCGAGCTTCGCATTTGCAATCTGCTCTTCTGCGTAGCCGAGCGTGCGTACGTATGCATGCTTTCCGCTGTATGCGCCACCAATGACGAGAATCATAATCCGAGCACCTTCCAGGCGATGACGAGACATATGAAGAGCGCGAGCTCGGTGAGTTGCAAAAAGGCACCGGCGATGTCGCCGCTCATGCCACCGAATTGCGTTTTCGCGAATGCGTAGCAGGTCAAGAGGCTCAGCACGCTAACAGCGAGCATGCAGGCGGCGCAGAGAGGTTGCGCCCAGACCATGCAGGTAGCGCAGAGCACGAATTCGACGACGAGCACGATAAGGGAAGCGCGTTTTTCCGCAGAATCATGAAATGATGCGAGCATGCCCTGAGAACTCGATGTGGGAAATGTCACCGTAGCAATTCCGCTCAGGCACCTGCTTGCGGTAAAGATGCAGGCCAGAAGGAATATGCACTGCCATCGGGGGGCGAATTGCGTGGCAAAGGCAAAGAAGACGAGCATGTACGAGGTGATTCCGATTACCGCGAATGCACCCGAATGCGGGTCTTTGAGAATCTCGCGTTTGCGCTGAGGGTCGGCGTGGCTTGCCTGGGCGTCGATGCAATCGGCGAGCCCGTCAAGGTGTATGCCCCCTGTTATGAGCACGGGTATGACGCAAAGGCCGCAGGCGAGGATGAACGAATTGAACTGCAGGGTTTCGACCAGCCAACACCAAAACCAGCAGATGAGCCCGATGACGATGCCGATAAACGGGAAAAAGCACATCATAAAGCGCATCGATTTTGGGTCCCACTTCAGCTGCGGGACGGGAATGCGTGAAAAACACGAGAAGGCCATGACAAGCGACTTGATAATCGTCATGTATCCCTCCATGTGTTGAATGCGTTTGCGTATGGCCTACTGTACACCACTGAGGCATCTTGGTCGGCGTTGTTTTCATTTGGATGGTGTTTACCGCTTGGCAGGCTACAAGTGTCTCACGCCAAATTGCTACTGCTTGCGTCGTTTTGATTGCGCTCGTACGAGTAAACTTGCCGCAAACGTAACATCTCGACTCGGTATGGTGGTCTGTGGACGTGCAAGAATCCCATAAATCCAAATGCGCTCCGCGCGCAGGCGAAGAGCTGTGCGGCATCCAGCGCTTTTGGCCGCTCGATGATGGGGCTTGGGGATACGGTGTCGCCTGTGATATGGGCACGGGGACGATAAGCTGCCGTCTGTATTCCATCGAAAGCGATGAGATGCTTGGAGAGCTGAGCCGGGAAAACCCTCTTGTTCGTTATGGGGAGACCATCGCTGAACGCATAGAAGCCATACGCGAAGGCCATCTCGACGCCATGACCGATTCTCTCGAAGATGCTCTTGTTTCGATGACCTCGGATCTTGCAGACAAGGCTGGCGTTGCCATGTCCGATGTGACATGCATGGTGATTTGCGGCAATACGGCGATGGAATGCATCATGAGTCGGATCAACCCGGAGGACGTCGCAGATCCTCTTGGCGGCTCCTCGGCAATCTTTGGCTGCGATGTGGATTATATTGCCGCCAATACAAAGGCGATTACCGCTGGTGAGGCGTATTTGGCGCCATGCCCCTCCTTGCAAGTTGGCGGGGATATCGTGTGCGGCCTGGTCGCCATAGACATCCTTCATGCGAGTGAACCGGTGCTCTTCATTGATTTTGGGGCGTATACAGAGATCGCCCTCGGCAACTCTCGTGGCATCACGGCCTGCTCGATGGGGGAGAACAAGAACGTTCGCGATTACATCATCGCTCTTGCCGAAGCACGCGGTATCGAGCTCGATGACATAGGTCCCGTGCTTGTGGCGGGCGATATTCCCGATGATATTCCCCAACAGCTGCATGCTCGCATGCGCTCTGTGGGCAATGCGGCGATCGAGGGCGTGAGCGCGGTGCTCTTGAGCGGCGAGGCCGAAGAGGAACTGTGCAAAATAGTCGATGCATTTGAATGCATCGAGCCCAAGCTGTAGGGACGGTTTTTTCAGGGCGCTTGGCGAAAGCGGGATACGGGGTTGGGTCCGCAAGAAGTTAGAGCCAAAGATATCCGTCTGACAATAATTGGCTAGGTCGAGGCCACACTCTGTTTTAGAGACATGCCTTCACAACGCAGCTTTTGAGGATGCTGCTGGATACATGGCCCGTCCGCGCGAAGCTGGAGCCAAAGGTGCACCGGACTTCCCTATCGGAGCCATACACCTTCTGGGATTTCGGCCGAAGGTGCACTGGAGCTCTTTATCGGAGCCGTACACCTTTTGCCCCTGGGAGCGAAGGTGTGCGGGTTGCCCGGCTGCGGCCGTACACCTTCTGGGTTTTCGGCCAAAGGTGTGCGGATTCCAGAGCCCGGGCCGCTCACCTTCTGTCGTTTCGGCCAAAGGTGTATGGATTCCAGAGCGCGGGTCGTTCACCTTTTGTGATTCAGGCCAAAGGTGTGCGGGCTGCTCAATCGAAGCCGTTCACCTTTTGCCCCTGGGAGCGAAGGTGTGCGGGTTGCCCGGCTGCGGCCGTACACCTTTTGGGTTTTCGGCCAAAGGTGCACGGGCTTGTGGCCTGGATGAATGACCGACGGAGCGGGGTGCGGGGCATGGGCCGTGTATCCTGTGCTCAGGCAGTTCTGATCTCGCGTGGATGCGCCCATCGGACATTTTTCTCAAAATGCTGACACTTTAGCACTCTACTGTGCTAGAGTATCGCCCATTGCGGTATAGTATCGCATCGGCTCGCGTATGCGAGCTGCTTATTGACTAATTGGTGTATTGAGGTGTTTTGTCATGATTCCAAGAACGCCGCGTGGGTTTCGCGATGTGCTGCCAACCGAGGCAGCCTGGCGTAAGACTATTACGCAGGCAGTGAGCACGCAATTTGGGCTGTGGGGCTATCTTCCCCTCGAAACGCCCGCGATTGAGCTTGCAGACGTCATCGGAATGGCGTCGAGCCTCGGAAAAGACTCCTTACAGGCGCATGCTGCCGCAGAAGCACCGTTTCGGTTCTTCGACAGCGACAGCAATCTGGTCGCGCTGCGTCCAGATGTGACAATTCCCGTCGCTCGTGTCGCCGCTACTCGCTTGCGCGATGAAAAGGGGCCGTTTCGTTTTTACTATGCTCAGCCGGTTTTTGCAGAGCGCGAATCGACCTATGGACAGGAGCGCGAGTTCACGCAGCTGGGCGTCGAATGTATTGGCAAGGGCGGATATGTCGCCGATGCCGAAGTCCTCTGCGTTCTCTTTGAGGCTTTGCAGGCGGCGGGGCTTTCCACCTTTACAGTAGCCATTGGAACGGTTGGCGTACTCAATGCCCTTGTTCGTCAGGCAAGCGATTCACCCGAATGGCATGACCGAATCCTGCAGGCGTTTCACAAATCCGACCTCGTGGGCATTGACTTGCTCACGAAAGAAGAAGGCGTGAAGCCGGCATATGGCGATGCCATTGCCCGTCTAGCGAGGATACGAGGCGGCAAGGAAGCCTTCGGGGCCTGTGCCGAGCTCGTCGCTCCGCTGGGCTGCGAGAGCGACCTCGAGCAGCTGCAGCGCACGTACGAGCTTGTCGAGGAGAACACGCACATGGGCACGCTTATGGTCGATTTCTCGATCGTCTCCTCATTCGATTATTACACGGGGCTCGTCTTCAAGGCGTACGCGCCAGAGGTTCCCGCTTCGCTGGCAAGCGGGGGGCGCTACGATACGACGATGGCTGCCTTTGGCAGAAACGAGCCTGCCGCCGGTTTCGCGCTCGGACTCGAGCGCGTGCTTGCGGCGCTCGAAGCGCAGGGAGCGACGCCGCCTGATGTCGGCCCCGAGCAGGTCGTTTCTGATGATGACCCGAAGCTCATGTTCGCGAAGGCGGCACAGCTTCGCGCCCAGGGCGTTCGTGTCGTCTTGGGAGGTGAATAAGATGCAGAAGCGTAATCTTCGCATAGCTGTTTCCAAGGGATCGCTGTTCAACGATGCGGTCGAACTGCTTGGACAAGCGGGGCTCGATACCACTGGCCTTGCAAATCCGGGCAGACATCTCATCATTTCCAACCCGGGGGTCGACTTCATCATCGTGCGGCCAACGGATGCTCCGGTGTTTACCACCTACGGTGGCGCCGATTGCGGTATCTGCGGAAAAGACACGCTCGTCGAAGCGCGTCTCAACGTGATGGAAATGGTCGACTTGAAGTTCGGGTACTGTCGTTTTGTCGTTGCAGAGCCTGCCGATATGCCGGGTGCTGCAGAGGCGAGCTATGAAAAGCTCGGCGTGCTGCGCGTGGCGACCAAGTATCCGCGCATCACGCAGTCTTTCTATGAAGAAGCCGGCGTTCAAGTCGACATCATCAAGATGCACGGTAATATCGAGCTTGCACCGCTTGTGGGCATGGCCGACCGCATCGTCGATATCACGGCGACGGGCACGACGCTTCGCGAGAACAATCTTCGCGTTGTCGATGAGGTGCTCGCTTCGACGGCGCGTTTCATTGCAAATCCGGCGAGCGTGCGCACCGATAGCCGCGTGCGCGAGCTTGCGGCAAAGCTAGAAGAACTCACACGCGACCGCGAAGTCACGATGAGCTAGACATAGACACGAGTTTGTCATCGAGGAGTTTTATATGAGAAAGATAGTGCTTCAAGAAAACGAGAGCTTTGATGAGAGTATGCTCGAGCGCGATAGCGCCTTTGATGCCGAAGCGCTCAAGGTTGCGACCGACATCGTTGATACGGTGCGCAAGCAAGGCGATGAGGCGCTCCGCTCGTATTCCGAGAAATTCGATGGGGTCACGCTCGGCGAGCTCGAGGTGAGCGAAGAAGAAATCGAGGCGGCGTACACGGCCGTCGATGAGGATTTCATTCGCTCTGTAGAGTACGCTGCGGACAATGTTACCGAATTCCACAAGCGCCAGCTGCAGCAGTCGTGGTTCACGACGCGAGCCGATGGCGCCATCACCGGTCAGCGCTTCACGCCGCTCGAGCGTGTGGGGATTTACGTGCCCGGCGGACGGGCCCAGTATCCTTCGACGGTGCTCATGAACGCTGTTCCGGCTTCGGTTGCCGGCGTGGACGAGATCATCATGTGCACGCCGCCTTCGAAGGATGGCAGTGTGAATCCGTATACGCTTGTCGCGGCGAATATCGTCGGTGTCGACCGCATTTTCAAGGTCGGCGGCGCTCAGGCGATTGCCGCCATGGCGTATGGAACAGAAAGCATCCCAAGCGTGAATAAGGTGACGGGTCCTGGCAATGCATTTGTTGCCGCTGCAAAGAAGCTCGTTAACGGCGATGTCGGCATCGATATGATTGCCGGGCCGTCCGAGGTCTGCGTGCTTGCAGACGAGAGCTCGATTCCGGAATTTGTCGCCATCGATCTTATGGCGCAGGCAGAGCATGATCCCAAGGCGACGTGCTATCTCGTCACGACCGAAGAGGAGATGCTGCCAGAGATCGAGGCCGCACTTGCCGAGCTGCTCGAACAGACGCCACGACGCGAGATTACAGAAGCTTCGCTCGAGCATGGACTCATCGTAGTGTGCAAGACGCTCACCCAGGCTTTCGAGGCGGTCAATGTCATCGCACCCGAACATCTCGAAGTCGACATGTCCGATCCCTGGGAGCTTCTGGGTTCGATTCGCAATGCCGGCGCGATCTTCTTGGGACCCTGGACGCCCGAAGCTATCGGCGATTACGTGGCTGGCCCGAACCATACGCTTCCCACGGGTGGGACGGCTGCGTTCTCCAGTCCGCTTTCCGTCGATGACTTCGTCAAGAAGAGCTCGATTCTGAGCTATTCCTTCGATGCTCTCGAGGCCGATGCCGATGCGACTATGACGCTGGCCGCACGCGAAGGGCTCTGGTCGCATGGCCGTTCTGTCGATTTGCGTCTGCAGTTCATGCAGTACGTACAAGAGCAGCTGGAAAACGCAAACAACGATGAGTGCGGCTGCGGACATGACCATGATGGCGAGAAAAGCGAGTAGACAAGCAATGAGACAAGTCCGTCAAAGCGCACCCTCCCTTGTGGGCATGGTGCCATACGATCCCAAATACATGAAAACGGAGACGCTGCTGTCTGCTAACGAGAGCGCATATCCCGTACCTGACGAAGTCCGCGCGGCCATTCAGCGGCGTATCGAGACGCTCGACTTTCACCGCTATCCAGATCCGCTTGCAAACGGGCTGCGCCAGCTCATCGCTCAGTGGCACGGCGTCAAGGTCGCCAATGTCTTATGCGGCAACGGCGGCGACGAGCTGCTCTTCGATATCTTCGTTGCCTGGGGCGGGCCGCAGAGAAAGGTCCTCAATTTTCCGCCGACCTTTTCCGTCTACGAGACGAATGCCGAGCTCACGGGAACGCAGGTCGTGAATCTGCCACGCGAGGAGGGGACATGGCGCATTGATGTCGATAAGGCCTGCGAACGTCTTGCGCAAGGCGATATCGACATCGTCGTGCTCACGAGCCCGAATAATCCTACGGGCAACGCGACTGCGCTCGAAGATATACGCCGCATCCTCGATGCAAGCGATGCACTCGTACTCGTGGATGAGGCATATGGCGAATTCGGTGGGCAAAGCGCGATCAGCTTGCTCGACGAATACGAGAACCTGCTCATTTTACATACGTTTTCCAAGGCCTACCGTTGCGCCGGCATTCGACTGGGCTATCTCATTGGCGCTTCCTCGGTCATCACCGAATTCAAAAAGGTCCGCCAGCCATATTCCGTCGATGCGATAAGTCAAATCATCGGCGAGGAGGTCGTGTCTGCTCGGGCTTTGTTCGACGAAGGCATCGTGCAGGCCAAGAAAGGCAGAGCGGAGCTCATCGCGCAGCTCGAGGATATACCCAATGTGACCGTGTACGCGAGCGACGCGAATTTCATCATGTTCAAAACGCAGTTCGCGATGCGCGTGTGGCAAGAGCTCAACGAGCGGTTTTCCGTGCTCGTGCGCGATGTCTCGGGCGATCCACGCCTGCCAGATTGCCTACGCGTGACTGTGGGCACGACGGAAGAAAACTCGCGCTTCATCGAGGCGCTTCGCGCGGTGCTCACCGAGACGGGAAGCCAGCGCTAGATTACGTATCCGCACAAAGGAGCAACATTGAGTAGGACAGCAGAGATTACGCGCGCCACCAAGGAAACCGATATCACGATATGTCTTGATTTGGACGGCACGGGCAACACCGATATCGATACCGGTGTGCCGTTTTTCGATCACATGCTCGACGCGTTTGGCCGTCACGGTCTCTTCGATTTGAGCGTGCGTGCACAAGGGGATATCGAGGTTGAGGCACATCACACAGTCGAGGACTGCGGGATTGTGCTTGGACAATGCTTTGCCGATGCGCTGGGAGACTGCAGGGGCATCGTCCGTTACGGGTCGATTATCCTGCCCATGGACGAGGCGCTCGTCATGTCTGCAGTCGATATTTCGGGAAGAGGGCAGCTGCACTATGCCGTCGACCTGACTTGCCCGCTGCTCGGTACCTTCGATACGACGCTTGCGCAGGAATTCTTTATCGCACTTGCGTCGAACATGGGTGCCACCTTGCATGTACGCTCGATTGCAGGGTACAACACACATCATATTCTCGAAGCCGCATTCAAGGCTTGCGCGCGTGCGCTAAGTGCAGCCGTCGCGATAAACCCGCGCATTGCCGATGCTGTTCCCTCGACAAAGGGAGTTCTGTAGTGAGTGCATTGATTGCTGTTGTCGATTACTGCAAGGGGAACCTGGCAAATGTCCAGCGCGGGCTCGCTGATGCGGGCTATGATGCACGCATCACGCAAGACCCCAAGGATATTCTTTGCGCCGATGGAATCGTCTTGCCGGGAGTTGGCTCGTTTGCGGATGCTATGACCACGATGAATCGCAGCGGACAGACGCATGCCCTGAAGGATGCAGTGAGAGGCGGCGTTCCATTTCTGGGAATCTGCCTGGGCGTGCACCTCATCTTCGATTGGGGAGACGAGGGCTGCGAGGCAGGTGCTCGTATGGATGGTTTTGGCTTTTTGCCGGGCCATGTCGAGCGGGTTGCAGCGTACGATGCGCAGGGCAAGAAGCATAAAGTACCCCATGTGGGATGGAATTCCGTCGAGTACGTTCAGGATAACCCGCTATTCGAAGGCATCCCGGATGGGTCGTTTTTCTACTTCACGCATTCGTATTGCGCGATGCCCGCTTCTATGAAGTGTGCGATTGCGACGACCACGCATGCGCAGACCTTTGCAAGTGCGGTTGCACAGGAGAACATTTTTGGCGTGCAATTCCATCCCGAGAAATCATCGCGCTTGGGGCTGAGGCTGCTCGAGAACTTCGGCGACATCGTGAAAAGCGCCTAATGTGAGGTGAAGGCAATGATTCTTGTTCCAGCAATAGATATACTCGGCGGAAGAGCCGTGCGCTTGAAGAAAGGCGACTATAACCAGGTCACCGTTTACAACGAAGATGCCGTGGCGCAGGCTAAGGCCTTCGAGCGCTCGGGTGCGGAGCGCATCCACATCGTTGATTTGGATGGAGCACGCAATGGCGCCCCAACCAATATCGATGTAATTTCTGCCATTGCCCGAGAATGCAATGTGGAAATCGAGATCGGCGGCGGCATTCGCACCATGGAGACCTTCGAGCGCTACTTGAAGACAGGTGCCCAGCGGCTCGTGCTCGGCAGTGCGCTCGTGCGTGATATGCAGTTCTGCGAACAGTGCGTCGCGCATTACGCGGACAACGTCGTTGCGGGTATCGATGCTAAAGACGGCATGGTCGCCATCGAAGGCTGGCGTGAAGGCACGAGCACACGCGCCATCGACCTTGTGGCCGAGCTCAAGGAACGCGGTATCCACGAGCTCGTGTATACGGATATTGCTCGCGACGGCATGCAAACGGGTATAGACGCGAAAGCCTATGGACGCCTTGCTCAAGCTGCCGGTTTCGCCATCACGGCATCGGGCGGCATCGCGACGCTCGACGACATCCGCGCACTTGGCGAGCTTGACGCGGGAAGCATCGACGGCGTCATCACGGGACGGGCAATCTACGAAGGCGCATTTTCCGTCGAAGAGGGAATCGCGGAATGCAGGAGGGTCTCATGCTGACAAAACGCGTCATTCCCTGTCTGGATGTGAAGGACGGCCGCGTCGTCAAGGGCGTTAATTTCGTGGACTTGCGCGATGCGGGAGACCCGATTGAGCTTGCCCAGGAATACGATAGACAGGCCGCCGACGAGGTCATCTTCCTCGATATCACGGCAACGCACGAGGGTCGCAAGACGACCATCGATATGGCATCACGC
Source organism: uncultured Coriobacteriaceae bacterium (assembly GCA_902783925.1). GTDB lineage: Bacteria > Actinomycetota > Coriobacteriia > Coriobacteriales > QAMH01 > QAMH01. The sequence continues at coordinate 125 of CACZSV010000067.1, read as the reverse complement.
GCAAGTGAAGAGCTTCACATTCCCTACTGCGTGGGTGGCGGATTCAAGACAATCGACGATATGCGCACAATGATCTCTGCTGGCGCGGACAAGGTGTCCCTCAATTCTGCCGCGTTGGCCAATCC
>CACZSV010000066.1 GCA_902783925.1 uncultured Coriobacteriaceae bacterium | reverse complement strand
CGCGCCCGGGGGCGCTTTCTCGTTCGACTTGCATGTGTTAAGCACGCCGCCAGCGTTCATCCTGAGCCAGGATCAAACTCTCCGTTCAAAACAGACTCAAGGTCTGCTCATTAACGGTTTATCTGATTCCGGTGGTTTGGTCCCTGCTCTCACAGGTCCCTGTTTCCGGATGCGATCTCTTGGTAGAAATAAGAGATCGTCTTTAGAATTCTTTTTAAGGATTTCCTCGGTATCTGACCGAGGCGGGTTCCTTCATGTGATTATTCAAAGAACTCGTTGGCTTGTATCACTTGTTCAAACAGTATCCGATTTTCAAGGTTCCGAGACGGACTTTTTAGGGTCCGCCCCTGCCGCTTTTTGAAGTTTCCTTCATCTGCGGCGCGAGGTAGTATATTACGCTCGCTCTTTATTCGTGTCAATAACTTTTTTCAATCTTTTTCAAAAAATTTTTGAAGATCGAATTGGTCACTCACACAAGAACAGTCATGTTGACCTGCTCTTTTGCCGTTCCGAACGTCGTTCTCTCCGAAGCGGCGAGGCGATATATTACGCATGCTCCGAGAGGGTGTCAAGAACTATTTTGAATTTTTTTGAAAAAATTTTTCAACCCCCGTTGTGCACGGGCTCCAACGCGCGGATACATGCACCCGAATCGCGCCAGCACACAACCCTTGCATGAGTCGGCAGCGCGGGTGCGCAGAGCGCTCCTCAGTGAGTCAATGAGCAGGTAATGCTTATGCTATTCGTACGGTTTGTAGTCTTTGCCAACGACCACCAAGAGATTGCCCGTATAGCTGTACCGGGCGGCGCTGCGCACGACACGACCCTGGCCTAGATCGCTTGCCAGAAGGCGGGCTGCGGCTTCGTCGTCTGTATCCTTATAGACGACGAATGTCTCCTCGTAGACGAATTGCGCTGCATTTCCCGTGCTGATGACGTTCCAGCCCAGCTTCTTGAGCTCGTTTGAGCAATCGTTCGCCACTCCCGAAACACCAACGCCGTTCCATACCGCTACGGTGCATTTACTGCGCGTTACATTATTAGTACTGACTTCCGTGGAGTCCGCGACGGGCGACATGCCATTGGATGTGCGCGTGACCATCGTGTTCCAGCTGTCGCTTTCCACGATAGAGCACGTCACACCGTCGATCGTTTCTGTCTTCGAAGGCATTTTGGTCTGATAGAACGACGTATCGATATTGATGCCATGCAAAGCACGTATGCCCGCTTCGATTTCGCTTCTCGTGGCATCGCTTGCAATGCATTCGGTTACAGTTGCGGCAAGCGAGGAGATCTGCTCACTGCTTGTTCCAAATATCTTCTTGCAGACAGCAGCCGAAAGCGTTTCGCGGCTTGCCGTCGACACGTCGACCGAAAGCGGTTCGAGACTTGACATAAATCGATTGAAGCCAGCTTCGTTCAGCTCGAAATAATGCGCGATATCGACCGAAGCGAGCTTCTCGACCGCCTCGACGATCCCTACCTCTCCGCTCAGGGAAAACGCATCGCCTATTGTATGGTATCCGTATCCATCTATATAGACGCGCGTGTCTGTGGGTATCCATAGTATAGAGAGCGTCGCATTGTCTGAATTTGAATTAACAAGCGCAAGGCTTGCGACCTCACCACGCCCCTGTTCTGCAGAAGATGCGTTTGTTTCTACAATTACGCTCCAATAGGAAGTGTCGTTTTCCTTGGGCTTCGTCAGCTCAGCTTCGAGGGCCTTCAGGTCAAGCGTTGGCTTGAGCGCGTTGCGCACCGTTTGCTGGTACACGATGAACCCAACGCCTATGGCAAGTGCCAAGGCCAGCACGGCGACGATGATGCCTACGATAATTCCCCTGCGCGAAAAACGCTTCTGTTTGCCATAGCCCGACGGGTGTATATAGGTTCCCCGCCCTTTTGCCGCACGCGACATGGCAATTCGTTGCTGGGCACTTTGCCCGGTGGAAAGGCCCGAACGCTTCTTGTTCGATCCGCTCAGCTTGGGCGGTCGTCTCCCCGTGGCTCCGCTTATGTCGAGCCCGCCCTTGTTACGACGATACGCCATGTTCGCTTTTCCCCGCCAGCATCCTACAGGCTCAACGCCTGCGCTTGCACGCGTTCGATATCTGCGCCAAGAGCGCACAGCTTGCCAACGTAATCTTCATAGCCGCGGTCGATATGGTGGATGCTGTAGACGCAGGTTGGCCCGTCTGCAACGAGGCCGGCGATGACCAAAGCCGCACCAGCACGCAAATCCGTCGAATTCACCGGCGCACCCGATAGATGGCTGACGCCGTTAACAAGAGCGTGGTGGCCATCGATACGGATATCGGCTCCCATGCGGGCAAGTTCTGCAGCGAACATGAAACGATTTTCGAAGACGTTCTCGGTAATTATCGATCCGCCCCTCGCAAGCGATGCAAGAACCATGAACTGCGCTTGGAGATCCGTGGGGAACCCCGGGTGCGGAAGTGTCTGGATGTCGGTGGGGCGCAACTCTTCAGTTCTCTCGAATGTGACCATGTTGTCGGTGATGACCAAATCGGCGCCCATCTCGTGCAGTTTCTTGAGCGCCAGCCCCAGATGGTCGGGGTTCACGCCTTCAACCGTGACAGGACCGCCCGTTACGGCACCCGCCACGAGAAAAGTGCCCGCCTCGATGCGATCGCCAACGGTCTTATGAGTGGTCGAATGCAACTCGCTTACGCCGTGGATAATCACATTGGGCGTTCCCGCACCCTCAATTTGCGCGCCCATGGAGTTGAGAAACTCGGCAAGATCGACGATCTCCGGCTCGCATGCGGCATTGTGAATGGCTGTGGTGCCCTTGGCGCATACACTCGCCATCATGAGGTTCTCGGTGGCACCGACGCTCTGGAAGTCGAGAATGATCTCGGCGCCGATAAGCCCATTGGGCGTGGTCGCGTTGATATAGCCGTGGCTCATATCGAACTGCACGCCCAGCGCCTCGAGGCTCGAGATATGCATATCGAGCCCGCGCGAACCGATCTGGCAACCGCCGGGCATGGCAACGCATGCACGCCCGAATCGCGTAATGAGCGGACCTAAGATGGAAATCGAGGCGCGCATTTTCGCGACAAGTTCATACGGCGTGCGATACGAGGTCAAGTCGCTCGTCTCGATGAAGAGCGTATGCCGTCCTTCTCCGCGCTGCTCGCCCCGCTCGACCTTGGCGCCGATTGTCTCGAGCACCTCGCACATGACGTCGACGTCGGATATGAGCGGCACGTTGTCGAGACGCGTCTCGCCTTGGGCCATAACGCTTGCCGCCATGAGCTTTAGAACGGAATTCTTGGCACCGCCAATATGCACGGTGCCTGAAATGGGCTTTCCCCCAGTTACAACAATTACTTCACGTGAATCCATACATCCCCTTTTTTGTTTTGCGAAAGTGTAGCATGACGAGCAGCTGGCATGTCTGTAGATGCTGTGAGGGGAGGCACGGAGCTCTTCCTGCGCTGGTGCGCATCTCGGCTTACGCGCGATGAGCTGGGACTCATTGGCGCGCCCTGGGGGATTCGAACCCTCGACCGTCGGATTAGAAGTCCGGTGCTCTATCCAGCTGAGCTAAGGGCGCGCTTGCGGCTCACTATTCTATATCAAACTTATCGGAATATGGCCTTGGTTTGTCCATACGATTTCTCGCGCACGAGCAGGATGCTGACGGGTGAGTCGGGATGACGTTCCTCGCAACTCGCCTTGGGGCGATGCTCAGAGTTTTTCGGAGTCCTGCGCCTTAAGCAGCTTTACCGCTGCAACGGTCTCTTTGAGTGCCTGGTCGACCTCATCTTCGATGCGTTTGAGCTGTGCTAAGTCGTCAAGCACGGCAGTATCGACAATCTGTTTGCTTCGCGCTAGCGAGCGACGCAAATGCACATCTATATCGACAAGGCGCTTCTTGAGACCGACGAGATCGAGGCCCACATGAGCTAGGTGCTCCGTTGTGCCCGCCTGGGTGCTCTTGTCATAGAGCTCTAAGATGAACTGGCTGATCGATTGCCCGTGAGCGGTGGCGTCCGCTGCAATCGCATCTTTTACCGAGGGTGGACACGAGATATTGAGCCTCCCCGTGTGATATTCGGAGTCCTTCTTACGCATGCCCCTCGCCCGCCATCATCGAAACCGCGTGATCGAACTGGTCGTAAATGCCTTCCCAGTTTTCTTCAGCGGCTTTCTTGCTTCCCGGTAAGTTGACGACCAGCACGCGGCCGCGCTGCATGCAGATCGCGCGGCTCAGCATGGCACGATGAGTCTTGGTCATAGAATATGCCCGCATGGCTTCCGCGACGCCCGGAACCTCGCGATCACAGACCTTGCGTGTCGCCTCGGGAGTGACATCGGCCAGAGAAAGGCCGCTTCCACCGCAGGTCAGCACGACATCCGCTCCGGCATCGCATCCATCGACGATAGCGTTTGCAATCTGGTCGACATCGTCTTTGACAACGACGCGGCTCAAGGTAGTCCAGCCTTGCTGCGCGATGAGTTCCTCGAGACGGGCGCCAGCGCTGTCTTCTTCCAGGCTTCGTGTCGACGAGCAGGTCACAATCGCGAATTTGACGTTCATGGATTACTCCGCATCTCTTGTCCACAGGCCAGTACGGCCGCCTTCTTTTCTGAGTAGGCGAACATCGCATATCTCCATGCCGCGATCGACCGCCTTGCACATATCATATACCGTGAGCAGAGCGATGCTTACTCCGGTCAGGGCTTCCATCTCGATACCGGTCTTGCCCGTCACACCCGTTGTCATGGTTGCGTGTATGCCCACACGCCCGTCTTCGCGGTCGCCCGGCATCACCGGTTCAAGATCGCACTTAGACTTTGTTATGTTGAGCGGATGGCACATCGGAATCAGCGAGCTGGTCTGCTTGCAACCCATGATGCCCGCTACGCGCGCACATGCGAGCACATCGCCTTTGGCGGCGCGGCCTTCGGTAATCATCGCGAGAGTATCGGAGTGCATGAAAATCCAACCCTCCGCAATCGCCTGACGCTGCGTATCGTCTTTAGCAGACACATCGACCATGCGCACGGCACCCTTCTCGTCGACGTGGCTCAAGTTGCCGTCGCGCGCCTCCTCATTTTGAGAATTGCCGGCGTACAGTCCTCCGGGAAGATCCTGGGTCATTGCTACTCCTATCCACCAATCTGGCTCATGCGGCGCACCGTCGAGCGTTCCTCGTGATGCTCGTCTGGTTTGATGCCGATTGCCTGTTGAATCGCGAGGTCGACAGCCTCCTGGCTTCCGCTACGAATCGCCGCCATGACATCGATTTCCTCATCGCTGAACAGGCAGGGACGTATCTTTCCATCCGCGGTGAGACGCAGGCGGTTGCAACTCGAGCAAAAATGATTCGACATCGCGCTGATAAAACCCACCGTGCCTTGCGCCTCAGGGAAGCTATAGTAGATGGCAGGGCCACTGCCTGCAGGAAGCCCACCTTCTGTGACCGGCTCGAGTGCGCCGATGCCCTCCTTACGCGCATCGCGGTTTATCGCCTCGATTATCTCGTTAGCAGGGATAATGTCTGCCTCTGTCCAGCCCGCGCCGGTTCCGCCCGTGCTCTTGCCAACGGGCATGTATTCGATAAAGCGTACGTGTAATGGCTTTTCAAGCGAGAGCTTGGCAAACGCGAAGAAATCCTGGTCGAGGCTGCGCACAGCGACCGCGTTGATCTTGACGGGGTCGAACCCGTAATCGAGCGCGGCCTGAATGCCGGCGAACACATCTTCGATCTTGCCCATGCGGGTGATATAGGTAAACTGCACCGGGTCGAGCGTATCGAGAGAGATATTCACGCGTGTAAGCCCGGCGTCACGCAAAACGCCTGCCATCTTTGGCAACAAGATGGCGTTGGTCGTCAGAGAGATATCCTCGATTTCCGGGATTTTACGAATCTCTCGGATAAGGTCGACAACGCCTTTGCGTACAAGCGGCTCGCCTCCAGTCAGGCGAATCTTGTGGATGCCCGCCTTTGCGGCACGTTGTGTGAAAGCGACAATCTCTTCGATGCGCAGAATGGAATCGTGTGCACGGAAGGGCACCCCCTCTTCGGGCATACAGTAAATACAGCGCAGATTACAGCGGTCGGTCAGCGATATGCGCAGGTAGTCGATGCGGCGACCATAGTTATCTTTCATTCACACTCCTCTGCAAACATTCATCGCAGGATACTACAATTCCACCGACTGTAAACCTGCGAGCTCACAGAAGTAACGGGCAACAGCCCGAAAGTCATCAAGCGCGAAAACCGGTTTGCCTTCGGCTCGCACCTGAGCTGCGAGTTCATCGCTATCGGTGATGACGGCGATTCTCTCCTCGGGCGTGAGCTTGGGGTCAGGATGCCCCGCACCGACGCGGTAGAGCTCGACCGCGCCTTCCGCAGATGAGCGGAATCCCTCGACGAGCACGATATCGACATCATCGGCGATCTTTGCAATGAGCTCGTCACGCGTTGCCTCCCGCTTTGGCGTGTTCACGAAAATGGCGTACTGAGAAGAAGCAGAGAGCACCACCGGGCACGCACCTGCCTGCTCGTATTTCCACGAGTCCTTGCCCTCCTGGTCCACGCCGCCCGGCGCATGCCCATGATGCTTGATAACTCCCACGCGCACGCCAGCCTGCGTGAGTATCTCGACGACATGCGTATTGAACGTGGTCTTGCCTGAGTTCGACCACCCCGTGAGCGTGATAACGGGAACCGAGCCCATACAACCTCCTCTGCCGCCGCTACATCGCAGCGTACTCAATCTTGGCCGATGTCCAAGATGTCAATCTTTCGCTTTTTCGGAGTATAGCGTAGGACCTGCGGAACTCCGAGATGGACCGGATTCTTATCGGAAATGATTCCGAATCGTTTCCGATTCGAGCCCGAAGATATTCCGAAATCGTTCAAGACGAATACCGATCTACGTTAGGTTTTGGGGGTGGTTTGCCCGGATACATCGGGGCTAGCATCAGCGCACTTTGGCGAAGGCGGTCCTCTGACCCTCGCCATGAAAGCTCGATGCAAAGGAGAGAAGATGAGATCAGGTGCAAGCATATCACCCCCGTGGCGCATCGCGTCTGCTGTCATTGCCGTGGCGGTGCTGGCGTTCGCGGGAATCGCGTGGGGGCTATCCCAAAACGCGCTGGCAGCAGCAAAGACGACAATTCAGGTCAGCTACCAGTGGTACAACGCAGATACAGGTAAAACGGAAGATTTCGAGGTATTCGAGGTCTCAGCAACGACAGATGGCGGCTCTCTGCGTGCGCAGGTGAT
>CACZSV010000065.1 GCA_902783925.1 uncultured Coriobacteriaceae bacterium | reverse complement strand
TCCAGCGTATCGCGCGGAGGTGTCGATTATGAACGAGAAATGGCAGGTCGTTGCGCGCGCACATGGTCGTACCGAGCTCGCTGGGAACCATGTCGACCATCAAGGTGGAACGGTTTTAGCCGCCACCATCGATTGTGCCTGCGAGATCCATATGCGAGCTCGTGATGATTCTCGCGTTCATATGCTTTGCGATGGGTTTCCAGATGTCGCATTCGACCTTGGATCTCCCGGCGCGCTCGTACCCCAAGAAAGCGAACGGTTCACCACAGCGGCACTCGTGCGAGGCTGTACTGCTCAGTTGATCGCACATGGCGTACCTGTGCGTGGCTTCGATGCGCATCTGACCAGTGATATAGCCTCAGGAGGCGGGCTCTCGTCTTCTGCTGCAGTCGAGCTCGCGATTATCTGCGGCCTCGACTGTCTCTTTGGAGCAAATGATATCCCGTATGTCACGCGTGCGCAGATGGGACGCACAGCAGAATGCGATTTCTTTGGAAAGCCCTGCGGCCTCATGGACCAAAGCGTCATCGCACACGGAGGCATCGTGGCTATTGATTTTGCAGACGAAAACGCCCCCGTCGTCGAGCATATTTGCTGCAATTTCGAAAGTGAAAACTGGAGCATGTTGCTTGTCGATTCTCACGTGAGCCACGATGATGAAACAGAAGCATTCTCTCAGATACCAGATGATATGCATCAGGTTGCACAGTTTTTCGATGCGGAGCGTCTGCACGATGTTGAGGAACGGGCCTTCCTCTCTCAGATGTCGGTTTTACGTAATGTGGTAGGAGACCGCGCGACCTTGCGCGCATTGCATTATTTCAACGAAGATAAACTCGTTCATGAACGTATCAATGCCCTCAAGCGTAACGATATCGCTCGCTTCGTCGCGCTCTCGCAGCGTTCGGGCATCTCTTCTGCCCAGTATTTACAGAATATCTCCACCAGCGGATCGGCGCGACAGGGCGCCATGGTCGCACTTGCCTGCTGCGATATCGCGCTCGATGGATGTGGTTCGGCACGTATACACGGCGGAGGATTCGGCGGGAAAATACAAGTCGTGCTCCCTACAGCGCATGTAGACGTGTTCGCCGCGAATGTTGACGCCCTCCTTGGAAGACCGAGCTGTCAACCAGTTAGTATCGTTGACGAGAAGGCGAGTGCACAATGGATTTAGAAGGCGCGGTCACACGTCTGGTTGAATATGCTCGCAATGCCGGTCTCATAGAATCCGACGATCGCATATGGGCGTTCAATGCCATACTCGACCGTATGGGAGTTCCCGGCGCCCAGCCCCAATTCGAAGCTGTCGAGAGCACGTATTACGATGTCGATGCATTCGATCTGCAGGCGACGCTTTCGACGCTCATCGCAGCAAGTCGGGAGATGGGCAATGGCGGCAACGCACTCGATGAGGAACTGGTTGCTCAAATTATGGGCGTACTCACCCCGCGCCCCAGCGAGGTCACGAAGCGTTTCTACGAGCTTTTCGAGAACGAACCCATGAGCGCATGCTCGTATCTGTATACGCTTTCATGTGATGTCGACTATGTCAAACGTGCTGCAATTGCCCGTGATATCAAATGGAAATCTGCCACTCCATGGGGCGCACTCGATATCACCATCAACCTCTCTAAACCCGAGAAAGACCCGCGCGCCATCGCTCAGGCCGCAAGAAGCTTTGCCCGAACGCGCTACCCTGCCTGTCAGCTGTGTATAGAAAACGAAGGATATGCGGGACGTAGTTCAAACTCGCCATTGGGCTCGCACCCATCGCGACAAAACCTGCGTATAATCCCGCTCGGACTCGTTGGGGAACAATGGGGGCTGCAGTATTCGCCTTACGCGTATTTCGATGAGCATTGCATCGTAATGAGCAGAGAGCACCGTCCCATGCATGTGGACAAAACGTGTTTCATGCGTCTAATTGAGTTCGTGTCGCGGTTTGAGGGGTATTTCATCGGGTCAAATGCGGACTTGCCCATTGTGGGTGGCTCGATTCTGAGTCACGACCATTTCCAGGGCGGAAAATATGAGTTCGCTATGATGAAAGCGCCTGTCGATGAGCGCTTTGAACTTGCAAGATTTCCTAATGTTGCATGCGGTATTGTGAAATGGCCGGCGACGGTGCTGCGTTTACGTTCGGCCGACGGCCAAGAAATTGTGCGGGCTGCAAATCACGTGCTTGATGTTTGGCGTGCATATAGTGACGAAAGCGTGGGGGTACTCGCACAAACTGGAAATACCGCCCACAACACGATTACACCAATCGCGCGCAAAAACGGCGACGGATTTCTCCTTGACCTTGCCCTGCGTTGCAATATCACAAACGACGAGCGGCCATTTGGCGTATTTCATCCGCGCGAGGAACTGCATCACATCAAGAAGGAAAATATCGGGCTTATCGAAGTCATGGGTATGGCGATTCTGCCACCGCGGCTACGTAACGAGCTCGCAACGATCGAGAAATTGCTTGCAAGCGATGAAGACATTTCCGGGTATCCCGAGATCGCAATGCATGCTGACTGGGCAGAACAGATTCGCGAGCGTCATCCAGAACTAGACGAGCATAACGCCGAACAGATTATCAAAGATGAAGTCGCACAGGTCTTCGAAAACGTGCTCGAAGATGTCGGTGTCTTCAAGTGGAATGCACCTGGTCGCGCCGCCCTCGACCGCTTCCTTTCAGTAATATAGCCCGTTTCTCAAATAGGGGTCTGTCCCCTTTCTCGAATAGGGGTCTGTCCCCTTTCTCGCGCTTTCTCGCACAGGGGTCTGTCCCCTTTCTCGCAGGGGTCTGTCCCCTTTGTTGTAGCCGCGTCAAGACAAAGAGTCGTGTATCATAGCCGCAGTACAAAATGAGGGAGAAGGGGCCGGCACACATGCGCATGGGGTTTGACAATGATAAATACATCAAGATGCAAGCTGAGCGAATTCGCGAGCGCATCGCGCAATTTGGCGGCAAGCTCTATCTTGAATTTGGCGGGAAATTATTTGACGACTACCATGCATCACGCGTCCTTCCTGGTTTCGAGCCCGACTCGAAAGTCCGCATGCTCATGACACTCGCCGATGACGCCGAGGTCATTATCACCATCAATGCAAATCACATCGAAGGGAATAAGCACCGAAGTGACATAGGCATCGCATACAGCGAAGACGTGCTGCGTCTCATGGATGTATACCGCGATATGGGACTACTCGTGAGCGGCGTTGTCATAACCCACTTCACAGGCCAGCCGCACGCCGAAAGCTATCAAAAGCGCCTCGAATCCATGGGCATCGCATGCTACCGCCATTACATCATTGACCGCTATCCCTCCGACATTGATCTCATCGTGAGCGACGATGGTTTCGGAAAAAATGATTACATCTCGACAGAACGCCCACTTGTAGTCGTGACTGCTCCAGGCCCTGGCTCTGGAAAACTCGCGACCTGTCTTTCGCAGCTTTATCACGAAAACAAACGAGGTGTTACCTGCGGATACGCAAAATTCGAGACCTTCCCCGTCTGGAATCTCGCACTAAAACACCCTGTCAACATCGCCTACGAGGCCGCAACCGCAGACCTCGACGACCGAAACATCATTGACCCCTTCCATCTGGAAGCTCACGGCGAAATCACGGTCAATTACAATCGAGACGTTGAAACGTTTCCCGTTCTCAAGGCTATGATGGAACGGATCGCCGGCGAAAGCCCGTACCAATCCCCCACCGATATGGGTGTAAATATGGTAGGAAAGTGTATCAGCGACGATGATGTATGTTGCTTTGCCGCGCGCAATGAAATCGTTCGCCGATATTTTCGGGCTAACGAGCAGCTTGCACGCTCGGGCGTAGGCAAAGAGGAAGTTTCAAAGCTCGAGCTGCTTATGAAAGATGCCGATGTCAGTATTGACTTCTCGCCCGCTCATGCAGCCGCTCTCGCAAAAGCCGAGGCTACAGGCATGCCAGCAGGGGCCATGGTCTTACCCGACGGAACGATTGTTACTGGCAAAACGTCCGAACTGCTCGGAGCCGCAAGCTCACTGCTACTCAATGCTCTCAAACGCGTTGCCGATATCGAGGATGCAACCTACATAGTAAGCGACGATGCACTCGAACCTATCTGCCATCTCAAGACGGAACATTTGCACAGCATAAACCCGCGTCTGCACTCTGACGAAACGCTCATCGCGCTTTCCATCAGCTCCGCGACCGACCCGCTAGCTGAAAAGGCAATCGCTTCGACAGAGCTTCTGAGGGGCTGTGACGCATATTTCTCGGTCATCATTTCGGAAATAGACGAGAAAACGTATTCCAAACTTGGGATTAACGTGTGCTGCGAACCCGTTTTCGAGCGCCGTGCTTATTACCATAGGTAATCATCTCACGAAGCAATCTGATTATTGGAAGCGCTGTTTTTCAACAGCGCTTTCCATTTACATGACGGGTTCTGTAAAACAGAGGTCAAAACAGGGGTCTGTCCCCTTTGTTTTCCCGGGGTCTGCCCCCTTTGCTATCCCTGTGTTTCACCTGTGCAGACATAGGGGTCTATCCCTTTTGTTGCAACCGGGCGGTCAGGGCATATGCTACACTACGTGTAACTAGTTGCGTTTTTAGGAGCGTGAGCGCTATGCGTCGAGCCGATACAGAAGAGTTCGTCATCGGAGCAATTTCTCTTCTTGCCAATCGTCTGAACCGTTTTGGCGAGGCGCTGCACCCCGACATCACATCCAAGCAATGGTCGTTACTCACGATGATCTCGCGCATGGACGACAACGAAAAACGGGTTCGCGATATCGCCGATTACATGGGATCGTCTCGCCAAAATATCAAGAAAATGCTTTCGTCACTCGAGGCAAAGGGCTTCGTGACCTGCGAGCAATCAGAAAAGGACGGCAGAGCCCTCACTGTCGAATTGACCGATAAAACATATCGTTACCTGCAGGAAAACGAATCGGAGGTTGCGGGACAAACCGAAGACCTCTTCGGCCCACTCTCAAATGCAGAACTCAACAACCTCGCATTTAGCCTGCAAAAGCTTTCCGATTCGCTCGACAAAATCGAAGGCATCGAATAACATGCGCTACGGGGGGCAGTACCCAGCGTGCTATTCTTCTAGCATTTCTCAATCCCAACTTCGCGTAAATACGAACCCCGCTCGTCGGTCTCGAGCACGTTGAAAGACGTCACGACTTCAAACCCGCTATCTGCAATCAAATCCGCAAAACGCAGAGGAAACACGAGTGAATCCTCGCGCTTGTTTTCGAGAAAAGACTCGCATCCGAGTGTCGCAAGAACATCGCGAGCGGGCTGTATATCGCCTCCATAGACCTTCGCGCTTTTTAAGAAGAAATCACCGGTATCAAAGCTGTAGCATGGATGAATGCCACGCCCCCGCTCGTTCATCTGTCGCATCTCACTTCGATGCTTATTCTCGAGCGAGCAATAATGCATCCCAAAACTCAAATTTTCGCCAAGCGCCCAGAGCATGAGCCGCAGGCTCAGCTCTTCACTACCTGCAACGGCAAGTCCTCCTGAATAACTATAGTCGTACATCACTTCAAACGGCGGATTTCGCAGCAAGAAGCCTCGCTTCTCGAATTCTGGCCAGCTATGGAACGGAAAGCAGAACTCAAGCAGGTTCATCCCTCGAATACCGTTATCTTCAAAACGGCGCATCCATTCATGCATCACGTCTTCAGTACCCGGAACTATGGGCATCTCAACCACAACATCGGAAATATAGTCGCCCGCCATCTTCATATTGCGCAAGACGCGTTCTCGCACATCATCTTTATCGTCTTGTTTGATTGAAAAGCGAATTTCCCGCAGCCCCGCATCACGCAGCCGAGCCGCCATATCCTCTGTGAGCAAATCACCCGACGTGTACATGCGTTTATGAGCATCAGGGAACAGCTCTCGTGCCCGTTCGAGAAACGCAATCGTGTCATCGATATTGAGAAGCGGTTCGCCGCCAGTCAAGCCAACGACTGCCATCTTGCCACCTGTTTTTTTCGCGGCGCTTTCGAGCCCTTCTTCCCAGGGGCAACCCTCACGCACGAACCTCTCGTAATCTGCAAGGTTGTAGTTGAAGCAGAAATAGCAATCACGATGGCACTTGAATGTGGTAGAGAACGTCTCGCTTCCATTTGAACCCGTGCATTCTACGCAAGCTTTGGAAAGCCATCCAACCTGTATGCTCGCGCCATTATTGCGAAATACCGCTTCTTGTTCGCGCAATTGCGTACGCAAAGCATCAATTTCCGCATCCTGTTCATGCGCAGGCGCAAACCTCAGCCCTCTTTCTTCTAGGGTTTTGACATAGCGCTCTCTAACAGCATCATAATGCGAGAGGGCAGCACGCAACGAGGGATTCTCCATGTGTTCAATTCACATCCATACAACGGGACTTTTCATTCGTGTGGAGGAATTATAGCGAATGAGACACTCAGAAGCGCAAGTTACCTATATACTGTCCTATCGTGCGTCTAGATGCGAGACGCACGTGCATATCTCAAAAGGAGGGGGATATGCAAAGGTCCATGCAGCAATCGGCATGTGACCTTTTTGGATGTATCGTTTGCAAGGGGGATTAATGAAACCTTACAAGACAGTGATCTACAGTTTCTTTGTGGGAGGCATGTTTGCGCTCATCGCGCAGGCAATCCTCTCGTTCTGGCAAGTCACGATTGGCAATTCGCCGATGTCGTGGTTTACCGGCGGAGCCACACTGGTGAGCATGGGGCTCAT
>CACZSV010000064.1 GCA_902783925.1 uncultured Coriobacteriaceae bacterium | reverse complement strand
CTCAATGCACCGGAGGTTCTCGTCACGTGGCCCGCAGAACAACGCGAGATCCAATGACGATGGCAAAGCTAAACGAACTTGGCTTGACTCCACTGCGCATCCAATCAATCGGTCTCGGGCGTTTCAGCTTGCGTCTTAGAACGCCCGTGCAACGTGCTCGGATGCACGTCCTCGCTGCGCTCGCTTGACATATCGTGCGTATGCGATGTCTCAGAATCGCTTGCCGTATGGTGCGCACATTTGCCCATACGGCGTGCTTTGGGTTTTTTGTACGAGGGACACGGATAGTCTTTCCACTCGAGATTGACGATGATCTCGTCAATCCATTGCTCTATGGGAAGCCCTTCTTCCGCACGCTCGCAATCTGCCACACGGGCATGCGTCTCGGGAGAGCGTGGCATAAAGAGCGTGCAGCAGTCATCTGCCGGACGTGAGGATATCTCGAAAGTCCCGATATGCTTTGCCAAATCGATGATCTCGAGCTTGTCACTGCCAATGAGCGGACGCAGTACGGGAAGCGAGACTACGGAATTAACCGCAGCAATATTATCGAGCGTTTGACTTGCCACCTGACCAAGCGATTCGCCCGTTACAAGGGCCTTGGCGCGCTCGAGCTTCGCGATTCTTTCCGCCACGCGGAACATGAGACGCCTATAGAGCACGATTCGTAAATTTGGCGGGCACTCGCTTGCGATGATCTTTTGGTAATCGCCAAATGCGACCGTGTATACACGTCCGATTCCGCCAGCTGGAGCAAGCGCGCAGGCGATGTCGTCGACAATGTATTCGCTCGCATCATCTGTCTGAGGGCGGCCGGAAAAATGAACGCCGACGACAACGGCGCCGCGCTTCATGAGCTTCCATGTGGCAACAGGGCTGTCAATGCCGCCGGACATGAGGCTCACGACTTTGCCGGCGGTACCGACGGGAAGCCCTCCGATGGCACGGACGCTTCGCGAGAACACGTAGGCGCTCCCCTGGATAATCTCAACATGCACCTTGACATCCGGGTCTTTCATCTTGACCTTCTTGTCAGGTGCGAAAGCGCACAAATGAGCTCCCACGAGCTGATTGAGCTGCATGGAGTCTATGGGGTAGTCGGTATTAGATCTGCGCGCAACGACCTTGAACGTCTCGAATGGACCGCAATCGAGCATCGCAAGCTCGGCGCAACGGTAGTATTCCTCAGGCTTTCTCGCACAGCGCCACCCACGCGAGACACGTGCGACACCGGGAACCTGCATAAGAATACGAGCCACGGGCTCGACGTCGTCCTCATTTTCGAGCACGACAAGCAAATGGCCGGAAATACGCGCAAGTTCCTTTATATGAAACTGAACGAGCGCCGCCTCCATGTTCAAGAGAAGACGGTGCTCGAAAGATGAACGATTGCGGCCTTTCAGGCCAAGCTCGTGATAATGGACCAGGCAAATACGCTCGAACAAGCGAGCCTCCTATTGTCTGGTTTCTTCAAATGATTTCTTATCGTAGGAAATCTCGCCGCGGGCGATTTCTTCCATCGCCAAAGACAGAGGCTTGCGTCCGGCGAACTCGGCAATTTCGCTTACGGACTGCAGGGCAACGGCACGGTCGCGCTGACCGCGCATCATGTCGTTGATATCGCGCGAACGTTTAGACGCGATGGCGCAGAGAAGGTACTTATCGCCATCCGTCTTGTCAAGTAGGTTATCGATACGTGGTTCAACAATAGACATAGAATTTGAGCTCCTCGAAAAGAGTGGTCGCTTGACATGCGACCTAGGATTGTAACACTGAAACGAGCTCAGCGGTAGCCCTGTCCAAATCATCGTTCACGATTACGTAATCGTAATCGTGAGAGGCGTCGATTTCGGCCTGAGCGTTTTGGAGACGCTGATCAATGACTTCCGGAGCATCGGTGCCGCGCCCCCTCAGGCGCGCTTCAAGCTCCTCCATGCTCGGCGGTGCAATAAAAACAAGCGTCGTTTCGGGAATCTTGTCTCGTACCTGAAACGCGCCCTGCACATCTATTTCGAGCAATACGCAGTCTCCCGCGGCGACATGCTCGCGGATGGGAGCAATTGGGGTTCCGTAGAAATTGGAATGGACACGCGCCCACTCAATGAAGCCATCCTCATCGATGGTCTCTGTAAACTCTTGCTCCGTCATAAAGAAGTAGTGAACGCCATCGACTTCTCCAACGCGAGGCTTTCGCGTTGTAGCCGATACAGATACCCAAGCATCGGGCACAAGCCCAAGCACACGTTCGACTAGCGTGCCCTTGCCCGCGCCGGATGGCCCGGAAATGCAGAACAGACGACCCTGAGACATAAGGATTACTTACCGAGCCGCTCCAGAAGCTCTTCGCGTTGGCGAACACCGAGGCCCTTGATGCGGCGGCTCGGGGAAATATTCAGCTCGTCCATAATCTTGGCGGCCTTAGCCTTGCCATACCCGGGAAGAGATTCAATAAGCATCGAAACCTTCATACGAGCAACAATGGGATCGTCGGTCTTTTTGACGACTTCTTCAATCGAGACTTTGCCGGTCTTGATCTTTTCGCGTAGCTCAGCACGGGCTTTACGTGCAGCAGCCGCTTTTGCCAAAGCATCCTTGCGCTGCTTGTCGCTCAATGGGGGTAGTGCCATGATGTACGCCTCCTTCAGGTCCTATAATCTAAAACCCTCACTATTGTACCAATTAAGGGCAGACTAACGACAGACTTGAGGAGCAAACGGTTCGTCTATGCTAGATATATGGCTATTCGATACACGGCGAACGGCTTTACAGGAAAGTGCCGTTGGCAGATAAAGCGGATTTGACATATGTCAGCACGTCATCAAAACGCTTCCCTCGCCCGCGCGGCAGTGAGCCCACATGGCGCTGTTCGCGACACACCCACGGCAATCTATAGGCTTGCGACAATCTCCTCGAGGGCTTGCACCGGATCGTTGCTCCTCGTGATAGGACGGCCGACAACGAGATGCGAAGCACCGGCATCGAAGGCGTCCTTTGGCGTCGCGACACGGCTCTGATCGCCAAGGGACGCGCCGTGCGGACGCACACCAGGCGTGATAATGATGGCCTCGTCTCCCAAAAGCTCGCGCATCTGCGCGGCTTCCATAGGAGAGCACACGATTCCATCCAAACCAGATGCACTGGCTAGAGAGGCGAGCCTGTGCACCTGCTGCGCTGGCGAATCATTCACGCCGATTTCTTCGAGCTGCTGTTCGTCCATGCTCGTCAGAACCGTGATGGCGCAAACAGCAGGAGCCTCTGCATCGAGATCGACGTCTGCTGCGCCCTTGCGCGCACCCCTTACCGCGGAAGTGAGCATAGGCTCTCCCCCGCTCGCATGAACAGTGAAGAGATCGGCTCCTGCATGCGCTATGGACATCGAAGCACCATACACCTGATGCGGAATATCATGAAGCTTCAAATCGAGAAAGACGCGAAACCCAAGCTTGTGCATGGTCTTCACAATAGACGGGCCCACGGCATAATAGAGCGTCATGCCAATTTTGACCCAGCGCGCATGACCTGCAAGCTTTTCGCCGAGCACAATCGCTTCGTCTGCAGAGCAGTCAAGCGCGACGATGATTCGATCCGCCTTAGATTCATGACGCCAATCCATGTTACCTACACCTCCAACGCGCCCGTGAGATCACGCACGCGCGTAATACCCTGCTCCTTGCAAAAAGCAACCATCTCTTCTAGAACGCGAACGCTTGCACATGGGTCGACAAAACTCGCCGCGCCGACGGCGACGGCGCTTGCACCCGCGAGCATGAACTCTATCGCGTCTAGGCCACATTGTATGCCACCCATACCCAATATGGGAATATCGACCACGTTATGAACCTCCCACACCATGCGAAGCGCGACGGGCTTGATGGCAGGACCCGAAAGCCCGCCAACAACACGTGCAAGCTTTGGACGGCGCGCTTTAGCGTCGATCGCCATGCCGAGCAAGGTGTTGATGAGGCTGATGCCGTCAGCGCCCGCCTCTGCAACGGCCCGGGCGATGACGGTGATATCGGTGACATTGGGCGTGAGCTTTATGAGAAGCGGGCGCTGGGTAGCTGCACGAACCGCCGCGGTCACTTGTGCAGCTGCCTTCGCATCGACGCCAAATGTCATGCCGCCCGCATCGACATTGGGACACGAGATGTTCACTTCGTACGCATCGACACGGGGCTCGTCTTCGAGACGCTCTATCACATGCACATAGTCATGAATGCTATGACCCGAAACATTCACGATGACAGAGGTATCGAGAGTGTCGAGCCAGGGAATCTGCTCTTGGCAAAACGCTTCGACGCCGGGGTTCTGCAAGCCGATGGAGTTGAGCATGCCACTTGCCGTCTCGGCAATGCGCGGCGAGTCGTTTCCCTGCCAGGCCTCGCTGGATACGCCCTTGGTCGTTATGGCGCCCAAGCGCGAGACATCGAAGAAATCCGCATATTCCTGACCGCATCCGAACGTGCCCGAAGCGACCGTGACGGGGTTTTTCATAGTGAACCCGCCGAGCACGACGCTCATATCGGGAGCATCATCTGCGAGTTCGGACGGCACACAGGCAACTCCATCGAGCTCGGCCCGTTTTTTTGAATTGGGAACATGGGACGCATTATTCGTGCGTGGCTTTTCCATTACCAGATCACCTCCGCGGCATCGAAAACGGGGCCGTCGACGCAGCATCGCTTGCGACCAGCTTTTGTCTCGACCGTGCACCCGAGACATGCCCCGACACCACAGGCCATGAGCTTTTCCATCGAGACTTCGCAAAAGACGTCATGTTCGAACGCGGCCTTGACCACGTTTCTCTCCATGGGAAGCGGACCGCAGACCGCAACGTAATCGTATGCGCCCGAAGCGATGAGCTCATCTGAAACCTGCGTCACGAACCCATGGACGCCGGCGCTGCCGTCGTCTGTCGTGATATGGACCGTCCCCCCGCTCTTCGCAACGGAACATTCAATATGCTCCTGACACGCAAGCTTCGAAGCCGTCTGGGCGCCCATGACCGCATCGACCTTCGCGCCGCCGATTGCAAGCGCGCGTCCGAGCAAATTGAGCGCAGGCGCACCGACGCCGCCACATACGAGCAGTGCATGCTGCGTGTTTTCCGGTGGGTTCCAGCCGTTGCCAATAGGGCCGATGATATCGACGAATTCGCCGGGAACGAGCTTCGAGAGCTGCTCGGTGCCTTCTCCAACCACCTGATAGCAGATATCGACAGCATTCATGTCGGCACTCGCATCGTAGATGCAAAACGGCATGCGCAGAAACTGCACGGATGGCTTTCCATGCACGCACATATGCACGAATTGGCCGGGATTTGCCGCGGCAGCTATATCGGGAGCATTGACAGACATCCAGTAGATGCCCTCTGCTATCTGCTTATTGAACACGATATGTCCGTATTCTTGCATTTTTGTCATATACAACCCTTCACAACACAACAAACAATCCATTTACAGCGGGAAAGCCGTATTCATAACGCACAATCGTGCGGGCTAAAGCCCGCCCCTACAAAAATAGCTACGAAAACAGCACCTTGCCGTCTTCCATGCTCGCATATCCTTCGGTAAAGACATCCGTTGCGCGCCCCGTGAGCTTGTATCCCGTAAAGGCGCAATTGTGCGATTTGGATTCGAATTCTTCCTCGCGCACTTCCCACTCGATACGCGGGTCAATTACCGTGTAATCGGCAAGCCCACCTGGCTCGATACGTGCCAGTCCGGCGCCGATAAGTTCACGAGGCTTGATGGAGGTCACCTCGACGAGGCGCTGCCAGCTCATCTTGCCCGGCAAAACAAGCTTGGTGAGCAAGAGACCCAAAGCGGTCTCGAGGCCAGTGGTGCCAAACGGCGCGAGGTTGAACTCGAGGGCTTTCTCATGGGCAGCATGGGGAGCATGATCTGTTGCAACCATGTCGATGCGTCCGTCTACGAGCGCCTCTTGCAATGCAAGGGTATCCGCCTTTGTGCGCAGCGGTGGATTCATCTTGAGGCTTGTGTCGTAGGTCTCCTTATCGATATCGTCTTCGCTCAGGAACAAATGATGCGGCGTTACCTCGCAGGTGACAGGAACGCCCTCTTCCTTTGCCTGTGAAACGATCTCGACCGCATGCGCCGTCGTGAGGTGTTGGATATGAATGTGACACCCAGTAAGACGCGCAAGCTCGATGTCACGCGCAATCTGCACCTCTTCGCCTACAGCTGGCCATCCCGCAAGACCAAGACGGGTGGACACGACGCCTTCGTTGACGACGCCGGGACCGACGATATCCTCCATCTGGCAGTGGCTCATCACGGGTTTGCCGAACATCTTGGCGTAATCCATGACACGCCGCATCATGCCGCCATCCTGGATGCCGCGCCCATCATCGGAAAAAGCAACGGCGCCCGCAGCGACCATATCTCCCATTTCGGCAAGCTGGGTACCCTTGAGGCCCTTCGTGCACGCACCGAGCGGATACACGCGCGTCCTGCCCGGTTCGTACGCGCACTTCTCGAGCACGTACTCGATCATGGCACCGTCATCTATGACGGGCTTGGTGTTCGCCATGGGAACGACACCCGTAAAGCCACCGTGCGCTGCTGCGCGCATGCCGGAAACAATGTCTTCTTTGTATTCTTGGCCTGGGTCACGAAAATGCACGTGGACATCGACCATGCCGGGTATAAGGTATTTGCCCGAGCAATCCTTCACAAGAAGCTTTTCGGGCAAATCAATAGCATTACCCACTTCAACCACGCGTCCGTCGCGCACGAGGATGTCGCAAATCTCATCGATACCCACGATCGGGTCGACGACGTGCGCTCCCTTAAGAAGCAACGCCACTACCCTCACCTCCCAAAAGCAGATACATGACTGCCATGCGAACAGCCACGCCAGAATTGACCTGGTCCAAAATCACCGCTCGATCGGAATCCGCCGCTTCGGCGGTGAGCTCCACGCCCCGGTTTATGGGGCCTGGATGCATGATAATCGCGTCCTCTTTCATCGAGCGCATGCGTTTGGTATTGATGCCGTAAAGCATCGCGTACTCCCTTAAACTCGGCAGAGGCGATGCCTCGAGACGCTCGAGCTGAATGCGGAGCATGTAGACGATGTCGAGCTCTGGCAGCACATCGTCGAGCGTATACGAGACGCGGGCTCCCAACAGCTCGGGGCATGCGGGCATAAGCGTCGGCGGCCCAATGACTATGGGACTTGCACCCATGATCTTAAGCAGGCGGACAAGCGAGCCGACCACACGAGAGTGCGCGATATCCCCGACGATACCGATGGTGAGACCTTCGATACGCCCAAGCGTTTCGCGAATGGTGAAGGCGTCGAGCAGCGCCTGGGTGGGATGCTGGTGCTTGCCATCGCCACCGTTCACGACATGCGCCTTCATATGCCGGGCGAGCAGACGCGGAGCGCCTTCCTGCTTGCTGCGGACAACGACAAGGTCGCAATTCATGGCATCGAGCGTCTCTGCCGTGTCTGCCAGTGTCTCGCCCTTGCTCGTCGATGAACTCGATGCGGAAAAATTGATGACGTCGCCGGAAAGACGCTTGCCGGCGATCTCGAAGCTCGTGCGGGTGCGCGTCGATGCTTCCATGAACAAATTGATGATGGTGCGGCCGCGCAAGGTGGGAAGCTTTTTGATAGCACGGTCATTGACCTCTTTGAAGCTCTTGGCTGTATCGAGGATCTCGGTAATCTCCTCTTTCGAATAATCCTCGATATCGATGAGATGCTTGTGCTTGATCATCTACTCATCACCCCCGAGGACCTTGTTGAACGCTTGGGTAAGCGATCCAGTGCTTTCGACGGGAGCGGAGCCCACGTGGCCATCCGTTTCGAGAATCTCCACGCTCGTATGGCCATCGACCGCCTCCGAGAAGAAGCGGACGGACTCGTCCGAGCTGCTCGGGACGTTCTTGCCAACGAAATCCGCTCGAATGGGCAACTCGCGGTGTCCACGGTCGACAAGCACCGCAAGCTGGATGCGACTTGGTCGGCCGTAGTCCATGAGCGCATCCATGGCCGCACGTATGGTACGACCCGTGTAGAGCACATCGTCAACGAGCACGATTGTCTTGCCCTCGAGCGCAAAAGGGATGTCGGTCGTATGCACGACCGGTGCGATGAAACGCTCGATATCGTCTCGATAGAAACTGATGTCGAGCCTTCCCACGGGCACCGAAACGTTCTCGATCTGCTCGATACGGCGCGCAAGCGTGGCTGCGAGAAGATCTCCTCGCGTGACAATGCCCACAAGCGCGATATTCTGCGCTCCATTATTCGATTCGAGGATTTCGTGCGCGATGCGCGTGAGCGATCTGTCGACGGCGGACGTATCCATGACCACCGTCTTAGTCTGTGCTGACATGTATTCACCTACTTCCTTTTCGGCCTCGCAGGACCGTTACTTAAAGGACATTAGAAGTGCACGATTTGTACTATTGCACGTTTGCGACGAGCTTACAAGAATGCAGCGCGCAAAAGGTCGATCGCAGTTTTGCCTGCGGGAATGCAACATGTGAGCATGCGTAACGCGAGAGAGCCTCTGTACGAATGCCATTATTCAAATATGCTTGGAAAATTTGACACTTGTGCAAATCCAATGACTTATTTTTTTTAGCATGTTCTCATTGGCAATTCTCAGTGAAAGAGAACCATGTGGGGGAGGTCCGAATGTAGGATAATCACTCGAAGCTCTTGAGGCGCATTGCCGCGCCAATCATTTCTGCGTCCATGGTGTTTTCGTTCATGGTCGCGCCTGCATTTGCATATGCAGATGAAGTCCCGAACGTGCCTGTGTGGGCCCAGGACGACGGGCAGAACTCGAACGCGCTATCTGCGCAAGCTGAACTTCCGGAAACATACGACCTGCGCGATGACGGGCTGGTCACCCCCGTCAAGTTGCAAAATCCCTTCCAGAGCTGCTGGGCGTTTGGCGCCATCGCGGCGACCGAGAGCTCGCTTCTCTCGGCATATGGAAGCACATACAGGGATTCCAAGCTCGACCTTTCCGAGAGGCATCTTGCCTACTTCGCGCTTCACCCCGTGACGGCAAAGATCAACCCCAATCAGGCGGGCGAGGACGTCAGCACGTTCGACACATCTCCTAACGCTGCGCTTGACGCAGGTGGCGCACCGATATATGTCTCCTCGCTCTTCTCGCAGGGAGTCGGCCCCATATCCGAGGAAGTCTTCCCCTACAGAGGTAAAGATGCCATGCTAGCCCTGGACTACATCAACGCGCATCCTGAGGAAGCCGTCATGACCCAGCTGATCCGCGAACTAGGGTCTGAAGAAGCGGCCGAACAATTCATCGCAAGAAAGATGGCGGGCCCCCTGAAAGGACGAGGGAGGAAGAAATCGACGGAGTTGCCGATATCTTGCGCGTTAATGCTACCAAGACACCGACCTATTCGGACCACGATGATTGGTCGATTCCCGAGGAAAACGAAAACGGGCATCCCAACCGTCTGCTCTCGGGTGGCGTAGTCCTGAAAGACGGCAACGTACTACCCGAGTATTGGGCTGATGCGGAAAAAACACAACTTAATCCAGAATGTAGCACGGATATAAAGCAAGAGCTTTTGAACGGGCACGGGGTCTCGGTTATTTACGCCGCCGACCAAAACGGAAAATATACCAATACAAGCGAAGAGAAGGGTACTAGTTTCGCCCAATACACCTTCGAGAATGCGAAGATCAACCACTCCGTCTGCATCGTCGGATACGACGACAACTACGCCGCAGAGAACTTCACACACGAGATTAAAGGCGCAGATGGACAAGTCGATCACGAGCTCAGCGAAAAAACCACGCCTCCCGGCAAAGGTGCCTGGATCGTCAAGAACAGCTGGGGCTCACAGACCGATGGCGACCGTGTCGACGACCTTGGCAATGCGGTTAACAAAGGCACTTTCGGCATTAAGGACGAAAGTGGCAAGGCAACGGGCTACTTCTACATTTCGTACTATGACAAAACGCTCACCTCAATCGAGACAATGAGCTTCACCGCCAATCTCATGAGCTCGGGCTTCTATACCATCCAGCACGACTACATGCCTGCCGTGGCTGGCTTTTTCAAGACAGCCCCAACTGATGACGTTACAAGTTCCGCGAACGTCTTTACCGTAGAAGAGCCGGTCGAACTCAAGAGCGTCTCCACGCGCACTTCCGAAAAGAACATGCGTGTGACCTTCGCTGTATACCTGCTCAATGACAATGCGAAGGATCCGACTGACGGAAAGCTTCTCTATCGCACGTCAGAAAACTTCCAACTAGGCGGATTCCACCGCCTCGACCTTGACCGGAAGGTGACGTTCAGGAAAGGACAGCGCTTCTCGATCGTGTCCACCGCATCCACCGTGGACAGTAGCGGCAAGCGTATGTACACCGCATCGGCAAATCAGGGCGTGGATAAAAGCCTGGCAAAGACACACGGTCTCAAGGTGTATAGCACAGCCGTCATCAACGAAGGCGAGAGCTTCCTATATAGCAATAGCAAATGGGAGGACTGGAAAGGATACGTCGACAAGCAGACAACCACAATTAATGGCGAGACGAAAAAGTACACGGATGTCTACCCCGTTGACAACTTCAGCATCAAGGCCTACGCCGTGCCGATTTCTGATGAGGATGCCGACAAGCCAATGCACCGTCTCTATAACCCCAATAGCGGCGAGCATTTCTACACCGCGAATGATAGTGAGCGCGACATGCTCGTTGACCTTGGCTGGAAATTCGAAGGCGAGGGATGGACGGCACCAGCTATGAGCGACAACCCCGTGTTTCGCCTCTACAACGCCAACGGCGGCGAGCACCACTACACAATGGATGCTAGCGAAAAGGATGCGCTCATCGCGGCCGGTTGGAACGACGAGGGTATCGGTTGGTATTCCGATGACGACAAGGCAGTTCCGCTGTACCGCGAATACAACCCCAACGCATTCGCGAACAACCATAACTACACGGCAGACGAGGCCGAGCATAAGAATCTAATCAGCCTCGGTTGGAATGACGAAGGCTTCGCCTGGTACGGACTGACGACTAGCTAAGGCTTAGTTGAGAAATCAGATTTCACAAGACGAGGCGGGGTTCATTGCCCCGCCTCGTTGCATATGCACCGAACGCTGGGCGGGACCGCGTCCCTGCTCGGTCGTGCACCTTTTGGGGTTTCGGCAAAAGGTGTATGGATTCCAGCTCCCGGGCCGTGCACCTTTTGTTGTCTCGGCCGAAGGTGTATGGATTCCAGCTCCCGGGCCGTTCACCTTTTGGGGTTTCGGCCGAAGGTGTACAAGCTTCTCTATCTGAGCCGTGCACCTTCTGTCGTTCCGGCCGAAGGTGCACGGATTTCAGAACCCAAGTCGTACACCTTTTGCCTCCATGGGAGAAGGTGCGCTGGTTG
>CACZSV010000063.1 GCA_902783925.1 uncultured Coriobacteriaceae bacterium | reverse complement strand
TCGCGCGGACTCAAGCCTGCATCTCGCTACAGTCCCCCGATCGGCTGCTATGCCCCGCACCCTGTTCCGTCGGTAATCTAGTCGGCCCGCGGACCCGGCGCACCTTCGGCCGAAACCCCAGAAGGTGCACGACCCCGACAGAGGGACCCATGCACCTTCGCTCCCAAGGGCAGAAGGTGTACGGCCCGGCCGCTGGAATCCGCGCACTTTCGGCCGAAACCCCAGAAGGTGCACGACCCCGACAGAGGGACCCATGCACCTTCGGTAGAAACCCCAAAAGGTGCATGGCAGCAGCCGGACGCGAAGCTCGTCAGCGCTCAGCGCGTCGTCGCCGCGAGTCTGGAGTCTCGCGGCTCCTTTGGCTCTAACTTCGTGCGAACAAGCCTCACCTCCCGTTAAAGACGGTGAGTATTCAGAACAAGCCCTGCCTCCCGTTGAAGACGGAGAGTATTCAGTGCAGTTTTGCTCGAGCGGTGTAGGGGGCACTGCCTTCTCCTACAAGCATCGACTAATTAAACAGCGACTTAATCCATGATTGTTTGCGAGGTGGCGTTTGTGGCGTATGATGATAACCAACCCACGGAAGGGCACATGAGGCTGACCAGCGTGTTAACCGCGTTCAATGCCAATGGCAGAGAGCATATCCCAAGCTGTCATGCCGTTTGTGCGCGATGCTGATGCTGGAGTCTGAGGAAGGGGCTCAAAATGCTTGACCCACGTGAAGCTGTTCAAGATTTTGCAGATACATGTATACGTTGCGGTCTATGCACGCGTACGAACTGCGGCAACTATGGAAACGGGGAGCCGTGCTTGGGAGACATCTGTGAATCGTTGCTCAACGGCGAAACGACTTGGGAATACTTCCCTTTTACATGCGCTCTTTGCAATCACTGCACAATACAGTGCCCAGTTGATCTGCATGCCTCGCAGGCAACTAAGCCCCTCCGCGCTCTCCTGTTAGAGGTACATCCGGAACTACGTGCGAACTACCGCAAGTTCCGCACAGACTGCAAATACAATCTATTCTCTGCTCTCAGGGCTAAGAACAAGGGCGATATTCAGAACGTGACGTATATCGAAGGCGTGGCAGACCTTGGAGGCGACGCGGATCATACGGCGTTTTTCCCGGGCTGCTCGCTTTTTGCCTACGCGCCTGAGCTCACCTCCAAGGTGTCGCAGTGGCTGCGCGATGAGCGTATCGCTGCGTTCACGCTCTTTATGTGCTGTGGCGCCACGTTTTACGATGTAGGCTTTTTCGAGGAGTTCGAGGAATACCGCAAACGTGCCATAGCGTTTTTGCGAGAGCACGACATCGAGCACCTGATTGTCTCGTGTCCGCATTGCAACCACATCTTGCCTGAGATTATCGAGGGAACGGGTATCGATATCGTTCGTTTGCCCGACGTGCTTGTCGAACATGACATGACCAGTGGCCTCGAGGAGACGCTTTCGTTTCACGATGCGTGCTACGACCGCGATACAGGCGTGTTTGGGAATGCAGCGCGCGGATTGTTTGCGCAGGCGCCAATCAAGAACATGAAGCACGACGGAAAGAATTGTCTGTGCTGCGGTGGCGGCGGCATGGTGAGCATGTACGCGCCGGATTATTGCACGTATCGTCGCAACCAGCGTCTGGTTGAGATGGATGAGGTCGGAGCTGACCGGATTATCTCGACGTGCTTTTCCTGCGTGAATTCACTGCAACGTGGAATCGGCACGGTGCCCGTGCAGCACTACCTTGAGATCATCTTCGATTACACGGTCGATTGGGGCAAGGTCTATGCGAGTGTGGACGACCTTCTTGCCGATCCCGCATACGAAGCGCTCTGCGCCGACGAAGAGCCCGGGCTTACTGCGTGAGCCATGGTGTGCGAGCTTGCCCGAGCTCGGCCGGACGAATAGTGGATGCTCGGTGAGTTGACAGTGAGTCGCATAACGTGGCGGATTCAAGCGGTCATTGCACCATCGGAGAGAATAAGTCGCGAGGGACGGCTCGCTGAGCTTGGTTCGCGGAATGTCGGTGCCGAAATACAGAACGATGCGTGTGCTTAAGAATGCCGCGTCTTTAGTCCTTTTGCTTTGGGCATGATATGAAGTAGAATCAAACGTTATGACTGCACAAATCAAAAAGACGAACTGCCATTACTGCGGCTATCTGTGCGCTTTCGAGGCCAAGCTCGAAGACGGGCGTGTTGTCGAGTTCACACCGGATTCAACCCGCTATCCATATGACACGAGCGTTTCCGCCCGGTGCCACCGCTGGAAGCTCAATCTCGAGAAGCTCTACGACGAGGATACGCGTGTAAACTACCCGCTTCGCCGTGTGGGCGAGCGGGGGAGCGGTCGTTTCGAGCGCGTGAGCTGGGACGAGGCACTCGACGATATCGCGAAGCGCATGGAGGCGCTCATCGACGAGCACGGCCCCTGGACTGTCGCGAGTGCGATTGGCGGCCCACATGCCGTGTACTGGCCCCTGCACCGTTTCATGACGAGCATCGGGAGCCCGAATAATATGGGCATCGGTCCCATTTGTTGGAATCCCCGCATCTGGATGGACACCATGACCTACGGCTGGTCCATCGAATGCGATTTCAGGCCCGATCTCACGGGGTGCCTCATGCTCTGGGGCACCAATCCCGCCGAATCCGACAACTCGCTGTTCTGGCGAAATATCGCGCAGTATACGCGCGACGGCGGCAAGCTCATCGTCATCGATTCGAGGCTTTCCATGACCGCCACGAAGGCGAGTATTTGGCTCGCCCCATTTCCGGGTACCGACCTCGTACTCGCGTACGCGTTCGCGCGTGTGATCATCGAGGAGGGTCTCATCGACCGCGATTTCGTCAACGAATGGTGCTTCGGCTTCGAGGAATTCAAGGAAGCAGCATTCGAGAGGACTGTCGAGGAAGCAGCGCAGATCACGCACATCGATGCGGAGAAGATTCGCGAGGCTGCGCGCATGTACGCCACGAATGCTCCCGCTGGTTTGCTTTCGGGCCGCGGTGTTGACCAGATCGGTGTCAACACTGCACCGCTGCACAGGGTCATCGCAGCGCTGCGAGCCATAACTGGTAATCTTGACGTTCCCGGTGCCTGCTCCATCAATGAAGCGCCGTCTTTCATGTCCGAGCTCGAACTCGAGGGAAGCGCCCAGCTCTCGCCCGAGTCGCGTGCCCATGGACTCAACGAACCCGACTGCGGCCTGCAGAGCTTTGCCGGCTACGAGCTTGCGAACCAGCGTACCGCCAAGCTCGGCAGGAACCTGCCCATGCGTTATCTGACCTCCGTGCTGCCCGTTCGCGTGTGGAATGCCGCCGTGACGGGCGAGCCATATCGTGTGAGTGCGTTGATCGTCGACGGCGCGAACCCGCTCGTGACCTATGCGGACACCAATCTCGTCATGAAGGCGTTTGAGGCTATGGATCTCATCGTCGTTATGGAATTCATAATGACGCCCACGGCTTTGATGGCAGACTACGTCCTGCCGGCGGCTGCCGCCGTCGAGCATCCGTGTTTCCAGGCAATGGGCGGCGTCTCGAACTTCTGCTATGGCGGCCCCGCTGCAGTCGAGCCTCAGTTCGAACGAAAGGAAGACTACGTTATCCTGCGCGAGCTCGCTTTGCGCATGGGGTGCGACGAGGAACTGTGGCCCGCGAAGAACCTGACCGAGGAACTCGCCCGCACCATCGCACCGACGGGCATGAGCTGGGACGATTTCACGGTCACCGGCATATGCGGCGGTTCGACGAGCTATTACAAGCACCTGTTCCCGAACCCTGAGACAGGCGAGATGCAGGGCTTTGCGACCGAAAGCGGCAAGGTCGAGCTGGCCATCCCGTTTTTGGAGCGACAGGGCGCTGACCTCGTGTCGCACTTCACTCCCGTTCCTGGTGTCCATGTCGACGTATGCGATGACGACGATTGCGTTACGCTCATCACCGGCGCACGCAAGCAACCGTATTGGGCTTCGTCGTATTTCGAGGTGCCCTCGATGCGCGCGCGGCATCCCAAGCCGACGGTCGAGATGTCGGAAAAGACGGCG
This sequence comes from uncultured Coriobacteriaceae bacterium, assembly GCA_902783925.1. Lineage (GTDB taxonomy): Bacteria > Actinomycetota > Coriobacteriia > Coriobacteriales > QAMH01 > QAMH01. The sequence continues at coordinate 3,061 of CACZSV010000063.1, read as the reverse complement.
TCGCGGCTGGGGCTTGCCGAGGGCGATGCTTGCCTGATCTCGCGTCAGGACACTCCGGGAATTGAGGTGCTCCAATATGTGCATATTGCAGATATGGTGGACGATGTCGCATCTGCGGAGTACGGTTGGTGGTACCCTGAATCAATTGCGGACGAGCCGGATTTTGCCGAATGCTTCAAGTCGAACATCAACCTGCTCACGCGCGGTACCGTTGACGGTAAGGCCGAGCCGCTGATAGGAACATGGATATACAACGGCATTCCCTGCCGTATCAGGAAGAAGGAAAGGTCACTATGAAAAAGAAATACGCCATACTCATCTTCTCGAAGCCGCCTATTCCCGGTCTGGTCAAGACCCGTATGACAATTGAACGCGGCGGCGGTTTCACGCAGGAACAGGCTGCTCAATTCTTCAAGTGCAGCCTGTGGGATGTGACGGAGCTCGCCATGTGGTGTATGGACGACCTCGAGGCTCTCAACAAGGAGGAGCGCGAGAACGACCCCGGCGCTCCCGAGCGCAGCTATGACCTCTTCATCTCGACGACTCCCGAGAAGAACGTCGAGCTCATGAAGGAGACGATCGAAGTGATCGGCGAATGGCCGCGCCCCATTCATTACATGTTCGATACGGGAGCGACTTTCGACGATCATTTCGACAATGCGTTCAAGGAGATCTTCGACCAAGGCTATGAGGCCATCGTGTCCATCGGTGCTGATATCCCGACCCTGCCGCGTGCGCATGTGACGCTGGCGTTCCAATGGCTCATATACTTCAGCGAGGTGCTCGGCACGCCCGGTTTCGTCCAAGCTCCGTGCCAGGAATGCGGTACTTCGCTCGTTGGTTTCAACTTCGATACGCCCATCAACCACCAGAGCATCTACTACAACATGACCGGTCGCCCCGCCTTGGATGGCTATGTTGAGAAACTCGTTGAGGGGAACATTCCCAATGCATACCTCTCGCCGGTTGCCGACGTCGATGAGATGGAAGACCTCGCGCACTGCCTGTCTTGCGCACGTGCGCTTCGGGTCGCTTCGGAGTTCCAGACGGGTATCTACGTCCCCAAGCGCGTACTGCAGTGGGCCGACCTCCTCGGCTTGCGTGCAACGACCCCGCCCAACACGAATCATGATCCGCGCCAGTACTTCGACGAAGAAGAGGACGGTGCAGATGCCCCCGTGCTTGAGCCCGAGGAGACCGAGGGTCATCTGTAAGATACATAATCGGGTTACCCCCGATACAAGACGATGAGCGAAGAGAATCGCTCCATCAACAAGGATATGCATGAGTAACCAGAGGATTCTTCACAAGGTGCACGCACTCTGTCCGCATTGCCTCAAGCAACTACCTGCCAATGTGTACGCAGATGAGCAGAATAAGGTGTGGATGACGCGTGCGTGCCCCGAACACGGCGAGACCGTTACTTACGTGTGGCCGGATGCCGAGCATTACCAGTGGCTGTGTTCGATGAAGGTCAAGCCGACCGCTCCCAAGTGGCGCGATTATCCCATCACCGCGGAGTGCTGCAAATCATGCGGCCTATGCGCGCGGCATCTACGTCGCGGTACGCTTGTCGAAATCGAGGTGACGCGCCGCTGCAACGCCAAATGCCCCGTGTGCTTTATGAGCGCCGATTTTCCGAGTGACGGCATCACCTACGATGAGATCGAGGGTCTCATCGCTACGCTAGCAGAAAAGGTCGGCCCCGAAACCGGGCTGCAGATTACCGGCGGCGAGCCCACGGTTCGCCCCGATCTTGACGAGATCGTCATGTGCGCTCGACGCTACGGTTTCTATGGCATCGAGATCAACACCAACGGCATCGTCATCGGCCGCTCCAAACGGTACCTGCAAAAGCTCGTCGATGCCGGTATCACGGGCATCTACCTTTCTTTCGATGGCATTGACGAAGACCCGTATGAGGCAATTTGCGGTAACGGTGCCATGCTCGCCGATAAAATGGCGGCTATCCAGAACTGCCGCGAGGTCGGTATCCAGATGGTGCTCTGCATGACGATCGTCAAGGGCGTTAACGACGATCGCGTTGGCGAGGTCATCGACTTCGCCTGGGAGAATTCCGATGTCGTTATCGGTGTCGCCCTGCAGCCAGCCTTTACCTCCGGACGATTTGAGCCGAGCGAATACGCTCCGTATACAGCCGGAGACACGATCTATGCACTCGAGGAGCAGACGAAAGGGCGCATCAAGGTCCAGGACATCATGCCGCTCGGTTGCTCGGACCCTCTGTGCGATACGGGAACTTTTCTCATGCCAGACGAAAACGGCGGCTATATTCCTGCAACACGCGGTTTGACGAGCGAGGAGTATCTCGAGTACTTCGACCCCGCCTCTCCGCAGGGTTCGGTGCTGCCCGATATCCTGTACAAGAAGGGCGTCGACTTGTATCGCGGCGTGAGCGTCATCATCATGAACTATATGGATGCGATGACGACGACTATCGAACGCATGCGCGAGTGCTCCATGACGGTGGCGATGAAAGACGGGCGTGTGATTCCGTTTTGCAGCTACCAGATGACGAATTCGGCAGGGGAGCGCATTTACGAAATGTGGGGGACAGGTCCCACCGCATAGAGAGAAGGATGTCATATGCCTGCTGACTACAAGTTCATTCACGATGCCGATCGCTGCGTTGCCTGCGGGCTCTGCGTGGCGTTTTGCCCGCAGTATTGCCTCGAGATAGGCGACGACGGGAAGCCTATCGCACCTCATATGGATCAGTGTGTGGGATGCACGACATGTGCTGGCAATTGCCCCAAACGCGCCATTCGCATCGAAGCGCTCGGAAATGTCGAGTTTGACGCCTCGATGCAAGCCGAACCGAGGGCAGAGTCGATTTCGGCCGAAAAGCAGACTGAATATGCCGAATACCAGCGCATTATCATGGAAAAGATCGGTCTTCGCTGGCAGCCCGTTGCCGTGAGTCTCATCGAGACCGACGAACTCTTGCCCGATTGCCCGATCCCGGCTGAGAATATGCGGTTTTGCCAGGCTCTGATGGCGGCGCGCCGCGGCGCCTCCATTCTGCAGCCGCCCTACAGGC
>CACZSV010000062.1 GCA_902783925.1 uncultured Coriobacteriaceae bacterium | reverse complement strand
CCTATTCGTATTGGCTCGGGTGCTTCTTGAAGAAGTCGAAACGCGGGGGCAGCTCTTTCAAGCTCATCGCCTTCTGCTCACGTTCTGTCTCGCTTGCCCAGAAGTCGACGGGCTCGAAGATATGATCCCAGCTGAAAAAGCCCGTGTCCTCGCACTTCTTGCCATGCTTGGGTTGGATGTCGAGATGCTCGAAAATGAGCTCGCAACCCTGCGGCACGATGGGGTGCATGAGCACGGTCGCGCAGCGTAGGTAATGGAACGCATCGCGGATGAGCTGCTCGGCTGCGCTTGCGGGCGCATCTTCTGCCAACGCCTCCTTGCTCGCTTTGGCCCACCATTTGTTGATATTGCGCAAGAACGCATCCATCTGGGCCATCACGGCATGAAGCTCGAATGTGTGCATGTGCTGTTCGTATTCCAGAACCGCCTGCTCGCAGGCTTTGCGAACTTGCTCGCTCGGGCCGCCTAATGGCAAGAGCCCATCCGTGCTCTTTTGCGCTGTGTAGAAGCATGAACGTGCGATGCGGTTAAAGATATTGGTGAGCAGGGCGCTTTCCTTGAGTACCGGGTCGGGTGCACTCGTCACCTGCTCGAGCGTTGTCTTTGCACGTTCTGCCGCGCGGTTGAGCTTCTTGTCCTGTCCATCTGCCTCGGCTGCATCTCGGCCCGTGCGCTCGACTTCGTCTTGCGCCGTCTGGATGGCGTAGCTCTTGGGTGCGAAGCTCGCCGGTTTCATGCCAAGCCCAAGCGAAATCCAATGCGCGCGCAACTGCTCGGCGGTGTAGAGCTCGAGCAGATCGGCCGCCATAGGCGGTTTGACGGAACCAGAGCTCGATGCTTTCTTGCCGCAGAAGAGAATATGGTAATTCGGCACGAGCGTTGTCTGACGGAGCTCGTTTGCTGTGCCGTCTTCGTGCGGCTTGTGATCGAGCTGCGTTGCCTGCCATAATGCCGTTTGCGCGACGCCGTAAAAGTAAAGATTGTCTTGGCCAATGAATTGATACACGCGTGCATCGTCCGAGCACCACCACTCGCGCCAGGCTGCTGCATCGCGCCCGCTTTTCTCGAGCGCTGCCTGCGAAAACGCGATAGGCGCCCACAGCGATTCTGGCCAGCACCAGACCGTGAGCCCCGGCAAGCTGCCATCGAGTTCAGGCGCCTTGATACCCCACTCGATATTGCCCGTGAGTCTGAAGGGCACGAGCGTCTTGCCCGTACGGAAGCGCAGATTGTGCGCATGCATGATGCTGACTGCTTCCTCGCGCGCATCCACGGTCTCAAATTCGACGGCAAAGGAACTCTTGCCCTTTTCCGTCTCGTGCGTGATATGCGAGGGCAACCCTGCTTCTATGGCAGCGAAGTCATCGGCGAACTTGTCCTGAATATAGACAATCGGCGCCGCGAGGAACGATTCCACTTCGTCGATGAGCACTTGCCGTGTGCCGGGTTTTTCTTTGGTGGCATCGACATGCTGTGCGATGAGCTCGCGGAATTCCGGCAGCTTGAAATACCAATTGGTTACGTCACGCATTTCCGGCGTCTCGCCGGTGAGCGCAGACTTTGGCGCAATAAGGTCGATGGGGTCGAACTGATGGCCGAGGTCGCATTCGTCTGCGTAGGCTTTTTCCGATTTGCAGCCCTGGACCGGGCAGCGTCCAATTACCTGGCGGCCATTGAGAAAAGTCTGCGCCTTTGCGTCGTAGAACTGCGGTGTGCTACGTTTTTCGAGCCAGCCCGCCTCGTACAGGCGCGTGATGAAAGCCTGCGTCATCGCGTGTTGCTTTTCTCCCGCAAGACCGATACCGCTGCCTTCGTAGATATCGAGGCTGATGCCATACGCTTCAAGCGCGGCCTTCTGCGCCTCGTGGTTTTTCTGCACGTAATCGGCGATGCTTCCCTTGAACTCGCCGGCCTCGACGAGCTTGCGGTAGCCTTCGTTGATGGGAGAGCCGTAGCAATCCGTCCCGCTCACGAAGAGCACGTTTTGCGAGCCCAGTCGGTCACGCAGAAAGCGCGCATATACATCGGCCGGCACAAAGACGCCGGCAATGTGGCCGAAGTGCAGAGATTTATTGCCATACGGCATACCAGCGGTGACAACAGCGCGCTGGGGGAATACGGGACGATCGCTCAAGGTCCATGCCTTTCTCTTTACGAATATTGAACAAGAGATTATAACGCGAAGCGGCGGATGGACGACGCAGAGATGCCATGCTCTATCTATTTCTATGTGCGTGCAAGCGCATTTGCATCAGATTTAGCAAACTGCCGTGAGCTTGTGGCATAATAGCCTGCACGTGCCCGAGTGGCGGAATGGCAGACGCGGTGGTCTCAAAAACCTCTGTCCACAAGACGTGTGGGTTCGACTCCCACCTCGGGCACCATAGGTACATGAAAGAGGGCTTCCCGCGGGAAGCCCTCTGTATGCTCACAACTATCCCTATTGTGGCACGTAGACGACGTAAGTCAAGACTGTTTCTTTTTCCCGCCACATGTATAGTAGATATTGCTTCATCCTCTGATCCGGCACTATTGCGATGGACCGATGGCAATGTTTTGGGATCCCGAGATCCTGGGTTGGAAAGGTATCCCTCGTCACGTACGGTGGGGAAGCTGGAATGCCCAGTGGGGGAGCCCACCTTTAAGGGTGGGTTCATCCTTCCGGCAGGGGATGAGGTCTGAAAAGGGGGGCTGGCATTCAGCCCCTTTTTTCATGCCGCTTGATGAGCTAGCAAGGAACGTCTTGCCCACTCATCCCGAAGAGTATGCGACACGCAAAGATGCGCACTATTGTCTATGGCTCAACTAGGTTTCGCTTTTCAAGGTATACTGTCGCACGTAATTCTTTTCTTGTCCGATTATTGTTATTGGAGGCAAAATATGGCTCAAGAATCGCCCTCTATGGACCAGTGGCTTGCAGAAGCTAAGGCAGACGAAAGCGCACCACGTTGCGGCATGTATCTCGCGCACAATGGCACGGTCCGCGAACTTCCCAAGAAGCTCGTTCGCGAAGGCATCGATGATGGCACGAAGGTCACAGGTATGAATTTTTCCTATGACGCCGAAGCCGTCGAGGCCGCCCGCAAGGAAGCGCTCACCTGGGAAGGTATCGAGTACGTTCGTGTTTGGCTCAACGAAGGCACCCTTAAACTGGGCGATGACATCATGTATGTCTTGGTTGGCGGGGATATCCGCCCACATGTTATCGATGCACTTCAGGGGCTCGTTGGCAAGATCAAAAACGAGATGGTGAGCGAAATCGAAATCGCTGAGTAGCTCAGCGCTGCCAGACGTTTGTGGAACAAACGGCGTCGTTCGAGGATTTAGCGGAAATCAGCGTTTCTGAATATAGACAAAAGCCTAATTTTTTCTTGTGACGCTGCAAGCGATACCCTAAAATGAGCACTTGCGTGCGTTTGCACCAAAGTACGAGCGTATGGCAAGCTTGGCCGCTTGTCCTACGCGTATAAGTGCTCTTACGAGCTCAAATGAAAGGCGTTACAAATGGCTGAAGGTACGGTTAAGTGGTTCAATCCCGACAAGGGCTACGGTTTCATCTCTCGCGAGGATGGCGACGATTTGTTCGTTCACTTCTCTGAGATCCAGATGGACGGCTTCAAGACTCTCGATGAGGGCGACAAGGTCACGTTCGAGGTAACGACGGGTCAGAACGGCAAGCTGCAAGCCAGCAACGTCGTTAAGCAGTAGACGCTCGTTTAAGCTCTTGGTAAAAAGACCCGCTTATGCGGGTCTTTTTTTTGCCCTAAAGCTGGTTTTGCTGGCTGAAGATACCTTCAGCGGCAGTGACGAGAATCGCTGCGTGTTTGATGCGTTTTTCTCGCTCGCGCTGCGCTCGGGCGGCCTCGCGTTCGGCTTTGGCCTCTGCAATCGAGAAGCGACAGCCGCAGTAGTTCTGTCGGTACATTCCCTTTTCTCGGCTTATTCGCGTTGCTTGCGCATAGTGCTCGCGAAAATCACGCCCGACGGTTTGCAGGTCGTGCCGCCTGGCAGCGGCATCAAGTTCCTCGAGAATGATGTCCGTGAATTGATACGGGCTTATCGTGAGCGTTGTCGAAATGGCATCAAAACCGCGCCGTTCGGCCTCGCACGCCACATGCTCGAAGCGCAGTCGATAGCACGCCCGGCAGCGCTTCTCGCGGTCGGTACCAAAAATGGCAACCTCGTGCTCCCAATTATCCGGATCGTATGCATCCTCGACCAGGTCGATGCTGCGCGGCTCGGCTACATACTCCTTGAGCGTTGACAGGCGATGCTCGTATTCTTGCGGCGGATAGATATTGGGATTGTAGTAGTCGAGGGTAAAGTCGATTCCCTCCTCGGCGAACATGCGCGTCGGTTCGAGCGAGCATGGTCCGCAGCATGCATGCAAGAGCATGCGCTTGGGGGCAGAATCGCTAGACATCGAGCATTCCCGCGAGCCTCGAGTACGCCTCCGCTTCGCTCATGCGGCCCGATTGGACGGCCTCGACAAGGGCCTGCGCATCGTCGATCTTATCGGAATTCTTCGCGATAAAGGCATCGACTTCCTTGGGGTTGCTCGTGTCGACGCCGAGCGATTCGGCTATCTCGACCGCTTGCTGCGCCTGGCTTGTGGAAAGCCCGTATTCACTCGTGAGCGTGTTGATTGTGCTCGACGTCGCGGCACTGGAGCTATTGCCCGCGACTCCTTTGCCCATCTTGGCGATCTGGTGTCCCAAAAAGAGAATCGGGGCAGTGCGGCCAGTCATATACGAATAGGCAAAAAAACATGTGAACCCGATGCATAGCACCGAGATAAAAATGAATAGTCCTTTAAGTATCTTCACAGGTCACTCCCGAATTAATTCTTTTCCGACCCATTTCTCGAATAAGACGATAGTATATTTACTCATGCAAATGAGGAGCATTCATGAAAACTGACGATTTTGATTACGAATTACCCGAACAATATATAGCGCAAACCCCCGCCGTGCCGCGAGATTCTTGCAAACTTATGGTCGTCCACAAAGATGGGACGCTCGAGCATCGCATCTTTCGCGACATCGTTGAGTATCTGCGTCCCGGAGATTTGCTGGTGGTAAACGACACGCGCGTGCTCCCAGCACGCCTGCTCGGTCGTAAGCCCGGCACAGGCGGACGCGTGGAGACGCTTTTGCTCGACAAGGCCTCAGGGCTTTTGGACACGCCTACCGAGCAGCACTGGAATTGCCTCGTCAAACCTGGCAAGCGAATGAAAGTCGGCGCACGGGTCGAATACGAAATCGACGATCGCACTGCTTTGCAAGGCGAGGTTATAGGTATCGACGAAGGCAACGGCAGTCGCTGTATTCGTTTTACCCTGACCGATGAGAGCCCGTGCGCGAACCTGGACGAGGCGTTTCACGCCATTGGCCATACGCCGCTTCCGCCGTATATCAAGGATTACACGGGAGACGAGGAGCTGTATCAAACCGTGTATTCGCGCGATGAGCGAAGCGCGGCGGCACCGACCGCCGGTCTGCATTTTACCCAGGAGCTGCTCGATGCTCTACAAGAGCGGGGCGTCAAGATGGCGACGGTTGATCTGGAAGTCGGGCTCGACACGTTTCGGCTCGTCTCTGAAGACAATCCGCTCGATCACGAGATGCATACGGAGCTCTACACGGTTTCGCCCGAAACGGTTGAGGCCATCCGCGCGACGAAGAAGGCGGGAGGGCGCGTTATCGCCGTCGGCACGACATCGGTTCGCTCTCTTGAAAGCGCCGCTTCAAGCGGCAGGCTTGTTCCGTGCACACGGGCTGCGACCAGTCTGTTTATCCTGCCGGGCTACGAATTCAAGGTGTGCGATGCAGTGATCACGAATTTCCATGTTCCGCGCAGTACGCTCATGATGCTCGTAAGCGCATTCGAGACGCGGGAGATTATCATGAACGCATATGAGACGGCAAAGCAAAACGCTTACCGCTTTTTTAGCTTTGGCGATGCGATGCTGCTGTTGTAGGAGAGTGCCATGTTCGAATTCGATCTTATACAAACCGACCCCAGATGCGCTGCCCGTCGCGGCTGTCTTCATACGCCGCACGGCGATATCCAGACGCCGATCTTCATGCCCGTCGGCACGCAGGCAACGGTCAAAGGCATCACGAACAGCCAGCTTCACGATCTGGACGCGCAGATTATCCTTGCGAACACCTATCACCTGTACCTGCGCCCTGGAACCGATATTCTCGAGCAGGCCGGCGGCGTGCACGGGTTCATGAACTGGGATCGCCCCGTGCTGACCGATAGCGGCGGCTTTCAGGTTTTCTCGCTCGCCGATACGCTCAAGCTCGATTCGGATGGCATGAACTTCCGTTCGATCGTCGATGGCAGCAAGCATCGCTGGACGCCGGAAGACAACATGCGCGTGCAGGAATCGATTGGCGCGGACATCATCATGCAGCTTGACCAATGTACGCATTATCCTGCTGAAAAGCACGAGGTCGCCGAAGCTGTGGAGCGCTCGGCTGCGTGGGCGCAGCGCTGCAAGGATGCCCATACGCGTAAAGACCAGGCGCTTTTTGGCATAGTCCAAGGTGGTGTCTTCGAAGACTTGCGCGCAGAAAGTATAGACCGCATAAAGGACATGGGATTCGAGGGTTTTGGCATCGGCGGCTATTCTGTCGGTGAAGACCATGAGCTCATGCTCTCGCAGCTGGGCACAGTGGCAGATGCTTTGCCGCACGACAAGCCGCGCTACCTCATGGGCGTGGGCAATCCCACTACGCTCGTGCGTGCGGTGGCGCTCGGCATCGATATGTTCGATTGCGTGTTGCCCACGCGCACTGCACGTATGGGCACGGCATTTTCGAGTACGGGGCGCATGAACATGCGCAACGCCAAGTACGCGAGCGATTTTGGTCCGCTCGACGAGCAGTGCACATGCCCCACATGCCATAACCACACGCGTGCATATATTCGTCACCTCATCAAAATGAACGAGATGCTTGGTGCGATCTTGCTCTCCATTCACAACCTGCACTTCCTTCTCGACCTCATGCGCCGCGCACGTGAGGCCGTCGAAGCAGGACAATATGCGGAATTTGAGAGCTCGTGGATGCGTTCGGATGCTGCAAACGATTACTGATAGAATCGAAATTCAAATACACCTACGAGAGGGGAATGAATGCGTATTGCAGTAGCCCAGATCAATCCGCGCGTTGGCGATTGCGCTGGCAATGTTGCCAAGATGCTCGAGTTTGCTCAGAAAGCGCAGGATCAGGATGCAAAGCTCATCGTGTTCGGCGCACGCTCTATTACCGGTGCGCCTATCGATGGCCTTGTCGATTCACATGCGTTTATCGAAGACGTGCGTTCTCATCTGGAGCTATTTGCAAAAGATTGTCCCATACGCGCTCTCTTATCTTCCACGAGCGTCGTCGAGCTCGATGAGGATACGCTTGCGGTGACCGATGAGCTTTTCCTGGTCGAGAAGGGCAAGCTCTCCTCGCTCGGTGCGCCGGCGCTGCTCGAAAGTGATGTCGTCCCCGTGGTCGAGGTCAAAGACGAAGATATCGCCGTACTCTTCAACGCGCATTTCGAGGTGGGTACCGACGTCGAGAACATGCGCGTGCTCATCGAGATGTCGAAGGACGCTTTTGGCGATGAAACCGCTGCCCCGGCCGCCCGCTCCGATCTGCAGCGACTTTCTGCCGTGGCAAGCGACAATGCCGCGTTTCTCATCTACGTAAATCTCTGCGGTGCTGCCGATTCCCGCGTGTTCTCCGGTAATTCCACCATTACAGCGCCCAACGGCAGCCTCGTCCATGCTGCAGAAATCGATGAAGAGGACCTCTTCGTGTTTGATACGGCGCCCGAGGCGCCTACCGTTGTCTTGGGTCGCCCCTCTGTCGAACTCGAAGACTGCGAGATAGTCTGGCGCGCTCTTGCGCAGGGCACGCGCGACTACGTGCGTAAAAACGGGTTCACCGATGTCGTCATCGGCCTGTCCGGCGGGATCGATTCTGCCGTCGTGGCAACGATAGCGACCGATGCTCTTGGCGCAGAACATGTGCACGGCGTGCTCATGCCCGGCCCGTATTCGAGCGAGCATTCCCTTACCGATGCGCGCCGCCTTGCCAGCAATCTGGGGATTTCGGCTGTCGAAGTGCCCATCGAGCCCGCCCTCGACAGCTTTCATGCCATACTCGACGAGCAATGCGGGGGCATTGTCGACGGTCTCGCCGCGGAAAATCTCCAGGCTCGTGTGCGTACCGTCAATCTCATGACCATCGCGAACACGTACGGTTGGCTCTTGTTGAATACGGGCAATAAATCAGAAGCGGCTATGGGCTTCTCGACGCTTTATGGAGACACGGCCGGCGCATATGCTCCCATTGGGGACATCTACAAGACCGAGGTCTACGAGCTTGCCGAATGGCGTTGCAAACGGGGGACTTGCATTCCGCAGAACTCCATTGACAAGCCAGCGAGCGCAGAGCTGTATCCCGATGCCCAAGACGAGGATCGCCTGCCTCCGTACAAAACGCTCGACGCGATACTCGAAGACCATATCGAAAACGGCATGGGTGTAGATGAACTCGTAGAGGCGGGCCACGATGCCGAAACCGTGCGTTTTGTGCTGAAAACGGTTCAGAACAACGAATACAAACGGCGCTGCGAGCCCATATCTCCACATGTGCTCGGCGTAGCGCTCACGTCCGAGCGCGCCTGGCCGATTACAAACGGATGGTCAGACCCGGGCGCAAAATAGCAGCGCTCGGGGTACAATAGTCACACGAGAGTTTGCGTTAAGCTAGTTCCATCAAGGCGACTCGTTGAAGAAAGGATTTGCAGATGCCTAAGATTACCCGTGAAGACGTGCGCGTGCCAGCAGATGTCATGCCCGAGGCGCGTGAAACCTATATCGACAACTATATGGCAGCGACCCGCGGCACGGGTCGTCTCATGCTCTTTGCCTGCGATCAGAAGATCGAGCACTTGAACAAGGACTTCCATGGTGCTGGCATCGATCCTTCCGACGGCGATCCCGAGCATCTCTTCGAGATTGGCAGCCAGGGCACTATCGGCGTTCTCGCCGGCCAGCGTGGTCTTGTCGCCCGCTATGCTCCCGATTATCCCGAGATCAACTACCTGATCAAGATGAATTCCAAGACTAACTTGGTCAAGACCGCACAGCAGGACCCCTATTCCCCACAGCTCTACGATCTCGAGGCCGTGCTCGCCATGCGCGAGGCCGGTGTCAATATCGTTGGCCTGGGCTACACCATTTATCTGGGTAGCGAGTACGAGGCAAACATGATGTACGAAGCCGGCGAGCTCATTGCGGAAGCACATGCAGAGGGCCTGCTCGTCGTCCTGTGGATTTATCCGCGCGGCACAGCCGTCGTCGACGAGAAAGATGCGGATCTCATTGCCGGTGCAGCGGGCGTCGCTCTGTGCCTGGGTGCGGACTTTGTCAAGGTCAATCCTCCGCACGGGACCGACGAGAAGAGCAGCGCCGAGCTGCTGGCTGTCGCGTCTCGTGCAGCTGGCCGTACGGGCCTTGTCTGCGCAGGCGGCTCCAAGGCGGATGCCAAGGACTTCCTCAGCAGCCTGTACGATCAGATTCACGTTGGCGGGGCCTGCGGCAATGCGACGGGGCGCAATATTCACATGCGCTCCCTTGACGAGGCAGTTCGCCTGACCAACGCCATCAGCGCTATCACGCTGGGCGATTACGACCCTGAAGAAGCACTCGATGTTTTCGAGGGCAAGGAGAACTTCAACATCTAACCAGCGTGCCAGATGTTTAAACAGGCCCGGTTCATGCCGTAAGCGCTGAGCCGGGTCTTGTTCGATACGGAGGAAATATGGGCGAAGTACCTATTGAGAGACGTTTTCACGGATCGGTCAATCTGGTGATTCTGCACCTGCGTCGTGTTGCCCATTCAAACGATATCGATGAGGGGCTTGCCGCAGCCAGGCGCCTGCGCATGTTCAAAGATGAAAACGAGGCGTTCGTGCGTCGCATGCTCGCGCTCGATGCGCAGCTGCAAGCAGGAGAAGAACTCAGCGAACCCATTACCGCCGAGCTCGCAGACGAGCTGCAGGCGTGCGCATTACGCTTGAATTCCGCAGACCCTGCGTAATGCCGCATCAGTCGAATCTCGTTATGTACGCAGGCGCGCTCGACCAGACATATTCGCAAAAGAGCACTACAATGTGCCCTGCAATGAATAACGCCACCAAGGAAAGGCAAGACATCCTATGAGCACCTTCGATTACGAAAGCCTCATCATCGATATTCCCGATTATCCCGAGCCTGGAGTCATTTTCAAGGACATCACACCGCTTTTGGCGGATGGCGCAGGGTTTGCAGCGTGCGTCGATGATATCGCTGAGCACTTCGCCGATGCTGGTGTGACTAAGGTGCTAGGAACAGAAGCCCGCGGATTCATGGTCGGTGCGCCAGTTGCTCTCAAGATGGGCGTGGGCTTTGTCCCGGCGCGCAAACCCGGCAAGCTTCCCCGTACATGCTTGAGCCAGGAGTACGCGCTCGAATATGGCACTGACAAGCTTGAGATCCACGAAGATGCGTTGACGAAAGACGATGTCATCTTGATTGTGGATGACCTCATTGCCACCGGTGGAACGGCTGCCGCGAGTGTGCAGCTCGTGCATCAGGCCGGTGCGAAGGTGGCTGGCCTTGCGTTCTTACTCGAGCTCGAGGTATTCAAGCCACGCGAGACCATCGCAAAAGTGACCGATGCCGATTTCTATTCGCTCGTGCACGTCGATACGTACTAAAACTCTGCATTTCGGTTAACCAGCATTATTGAGCCTTCCTTTGTTTGCTTTTTTCAGGCAGACAGCGCCCCGCTCATGCGCTCGCTACCCGCTCGTCGCTTAGGGCGCGGCATCTGCGGAACTCGCGCGCGAAGACCGCGCGCTCAGACAGTCCTCGCTCCCGCCGCGCCCACGCTCCTCGCAGCTCGCGAAATCGCGGGGACTGCCGTCTGCCTGAACTAAGCAAATGAAGATTTAGGAGGCTAGAGGCAACGACTTCTTTTGTGTGAATCGTAGGAGCTTATGCCAGCTGGTTCGAGGGTATGTGCACGTCGCCGGCGACGAGTGTCTTTTCGCTCCCGTCATCGAGTTCGACGCGAAGCGAGAAGTCTTCGTCGATTCCCAAGACCATTGCTGTATAGTGTTGCTCGCTTTCTTCGATTTCAACGTGTCTTCCAGTCAGCAGCGAACGCTCGCGGTAGTCGTCAAGATGTGGCTTGTTGGGTACGTCTGCAAGCCCATCGAGCATGCGGTCGACTGTTCCCGCAACCAGACGTGCGCGCAGGTCGTCTTGATCGCGCGGCAGTGTTGTAAGCGCTCCTGCAATACCTGTTGCATCCTTTGCGAACCCGCCCTGAGGCTGCATTACGTTTATTCCAATTCCCACGATTACGTAAGAAAGCTGCATATTTTCTGCGCTGAAAGACGCCTCCGTGAGTATTCCGCTAACCTTGCGTCCATTGACAAAGATGTCGTTTACCCATTTGATTCGAGCTTTGCAGTCGAGAAGCTCGTCGATGGTCTGCGCAAGACAGCATGCAGCGTAGCTCGTGATGAGCGAGGTTTCGGCCGCATGGAAATCTGGATGCAGAAGAAGAGAAAAGTACACGCCGCTGCCAGACGGCGAATCGAAGCTACGCCCCTGTCTTCCGCGGCCTGCGGTCTGCTCGTTTGCAACAACGAGAACTGTCTCGTTTTCGTGGTCAGAAGCGATTTCCTTGGCGCGCACGTTGGTCGAACCAATCGTTTCGTGGTATTCCACGAGAATACCTGAACGTGTCAAAAAGCGTTCGATGGAGGCTCTGGAAAGTCTGCTCGTACCCTGATCGAGCATATAGCCCTTGCCTGTGACGCTCTCAATGGAATACCCGTCGTCTTGCAATGCCCGCACGGCTTTCCATACGCTGTTGCGCGTGACGCCAAGGTTCTTTGCCAGGCTTTCGCCCGAGACAAATCGTCCCTTATTGGCTTCGAGCAGTGCGAGTATTCGGTCTTTCGAACGTGTTTTCATGCAGACAGGGTATCACGAAGTGAGTCTTAGGCCCTTACGTACAGCTTGAGCCACGATTATCGAGACGGCCGCTTTGCAGCAATCGATTACGATAAACGGGGCATCTGCTACGAGAAATGCACTCAGAGGATCGCTTTGCGTTACGAGCATGAACCACAGCCAGCCCAGGATGTCTGAGCAGACGATGATGCATGCAGCGCAGGCGATATCGCAGATAAGCTGATGAACGCCACGTTTCTCGAGCGCGATGCGCACGCTGCTCGCTATGACGGTGCCGATGAGATAGCTGAAGAGAAAGCCACCGGTTGGACCGAGGAGCTTACCCAGACCGCCCGTCATGCTCGAGAATACAGGCAGTCCGATGGCGCCCATGAGTAAGTAGACACCGCACGTCACGGCAGCCTGCCTGGGTGTGAGAAGAAGCGCTATGAGAATGACGACAGCGGTTTGCAAAGTAAACGGGACCGGTCCGAGCGGGATGGTGAAAAAGCACGAAACGACGAGCAGCGCGATCAGTAGACCGCTCATGACCAGTGATTTTGTCGACGCAGTTTGTTGCATGGAGCCCTTTTTCTAAGAAGTTGTCACCCAAAAATAGAGATAGGGTGACAATATGTCAAGGGAGGATGATGCCCTCACTGCTCGTTGTTGGCCGATGGTGGGGACGTGGGCGGATGGCAAATCAGCTTGCGGCCAGAGCACCTGAACGGCTGCCAGCAAGCGCAGCGCCCTAACGCTACGTCACGAGACGAACATCAGCAGTGCGTAGGATGCGACGCCCACGACAATGCACCAGACAAGCGATTTGGTCTTGTATCCCACGACAAACACGAGAGCGGCTGCAATGAATGGAATCGCAGACGGCCATATGCCGGCGCTCAAAGCATCGGGCTTGAAGAGGTCGTTCGTAATGAGCGCGGCGAATGTCGCCGGTGGGATGAGGTTGAGCAGACGCACGGCGCCATCGGGCAGCTTGCGTCCTTTAAGGGCAAAGACGGGCACCACGCGGCAAATGAGCATGGTTGCCGAGCAGGCGAGCACGATGATTGCAAAATCGCTCCAGCTCATGCGTGCTCTTTTCGCTTGATCACGCTCGAATACACGTAACCTGCTGCCATGCCGATCAAAGCCCCAAGAAGAATAGCGGGACCGCTCAGGCCCGTGACTTTGCATATGCAAACGCCCATGACGGCGCACAACACAGTGATAACGTTCGTCGCGTTCACCTTCTGCATGCAAAGCAGGCAGATGAAGATAGACGTCATGGCAAACGAGGCAATGGCGGTTGGAACCGAGACAAGACCGCCGATGAGCGTGCCCGCAACGCAGGAGAGCGCCCAGCTCGTCTGGCTGCACAAATTCACCACCGTCGCACGTTTGACATCCCAATTGCCGTTTTCGAAACGTGCGAGGTTCACGCCAAAGCTCTCGTCGGTCACGGTTGCTCCGAACAGGAATGTGGCAGCTTTGCTCGATTGTTCGCAAAAGCGCGAAAGCGACGCACCGTAGAGCATTTGTCGCGTGTTCACGAGTGTGACGCTCGCAATAATCGAGATGATGGGGCCGCCGGCAAGCCACATGTTGGGAATCATGTACTGGCCCGCGCCCGAATAGAAAATTGCAGACATGATGAGCACCATGACCCAGTCCATGCCCGCTTGTTGGCACAAGAGCCCGCAGGGAAGACCAAGCACGACATAGCCCGCCATAATTGGCAAGGCGCTCTTCAAGCCTTCTTTGAATGCTGTCATATCCATAGAATCAGAGATGATACCAGCTTATACGCTAAGACGGCGAAAACCTCCGAGCAGGATTTCCAGCGCTTGCAATCCCGCATGCGATTCGCGCGAGTCGAGCGAGGCGGCAAGATCGCATGCGATGGCGGCAACGGGCATTTGCGGGCGTCTCTGTGTTTCTGCGTTAACGCGCCAGGGCGTGGATACGGCAGAGTGGACGAGGAGATTTCCGCTAATATCCTCATGAAGATCGTATTGCTCGATGAGCGCGTCGAGCGTCTCTTCGTCTGCGTAGCCTTCGAGCTCGTGGGTGTTTCTAGGCATGCCAAAGATATCCGGGCGGTCCGTGCTCTTTCCAGAAAGCGTGAGCCGTGCCCCGATTTCTCCAAAAAGATTGGTCGAGGTGTAGAACACGCGCTGCTTCGAGCGCTTGCGTGTCTGCCAGACAAGGTCAGGCGCTTCTATTTCGCGAAGTTTGAGGATGGCTCTGCGACGCTGCTGGTAGTCGAGCCACGGAGCATCGAGTCCCGAGAGCATCCAGAGCATAGCCCAGGCAACGTCGGGAGATATCGGCCGACCGTTGCCGCGCTTGAGCTGCTTGTACTGCCGCAGCGAAAACGGATCGATGAGGAGCACTCCCGAAACCATGGTCGCATTTATCTCGTCGTTTCGGGCGAGCATGGCGATCTGGTGGCGTGTGACGCCCAGCTCCTCTGCTGCTTCGGCAGACGAAAGATGCCGCGAGCGCGTGTTGGCGGGGGAGGGCTTCTGGGGGATGGATTCGTTTTGCCACTGCGCGGGCTGGACAGCTTGCTCAGTGGGGGTGTTTGCTGTCTGAGCTGGCTTTTCGATGTCCGTTTTCGCGGGTATTGGACCGGTGTCCTCTGGACTTTGCGAAGAGAATAGCTGCGCGTTGGCTTGGGTGGTACCGTCTTTGGTCTGATCCGTCAATATGGTGTCGACTTGGGAAGCGCCGCTCTCGGTTTGAACAAGTTCGCTTTCCACGTGTTCTGCAGCTGCAATATCGAGCTGAGAGGCGGCGTCCTGAGACGATACGCTGGGTTCCTCTTCGTACGCGGGTGGTTTTTCCGCACCAGAAGCCACGGCTTCGTTTTCCGGAGCCCGAGGGATGAAGTTTCTGAAAAAAGGTGGTCTAGGTATTTCCATACACAAATAATACCATACAGAGAGATTTGTGATTTTATTTCTTGGCACTTTTTCTCGGTGTTTCCTAGAATGGCTGTCGTCAGTGGCAATATGGCGCCTGCCCGAGAGATAATGTTAGAAGAAAGAGGAAAAAATCATGGCTGAGCAAATCATCTGCCCTGTAAAGGCCGAGACGATCGGCGAGCCGGTCTACCTGCGCTGGGTGCAGTTCTGCGAGTCGCACTGCCCGTTTGCTCGAAACAAGTCCGTCTGCGATCACACGACCACCGAAATCCCCTTCCCGCTTGATTCCAAGCGCATGGATGCAAGCCGTGCAGACGAAGTCGTCGCCGCTTGGGAAACGTACAACAGCTTCTAAGCGTCTCGTGATGTGGTCGCTCCAAGGCTGCACCTAAGCAGGGTAGGGGATAAGCAGGCTCTTTCAAAACGACATTGTTAGTCTGTGTAGATTTTTTTGCATTTGGGTCACTGCTACGAGCGATACGGCAGAAATTCTAGTAGTATACGTTTGTTTAGTTCTTGCAAACACAGATTTAACATGCCCGCAAAGGCCTGAACGCACAAGAGGAAAACCATGGCTCAAGAAGATTCCAATACTGAGCAAGTCAGTGCTGACGATTCACAGCTCGACTCTGCCACTAAAGATGCGCAGGAAACCGTAAGCGCCGACGATTCGCACAAGAACGTCGCCGATGCAAATGAAAGCGCCGCTGCGAGCCAAGATGCCGGCGATGATCATACGCCGGCAGATACTGCCGATGACGCGCAGGAAGCATCTGAGGATGATGTTCCACAGGCAGACGCTATTCAAGATACGTCCGAGCAGGATCCCTCGGATGATTCCACGGAAAACGCTTCTGACGAAAAATCTGACGTAAAAGACGCTACGGACTCTCAAGAAGCTGCTGATGAAAGCGCTGATGCCGCCGACGAAGCCAGCGATGAGGCCGCGAATGACGGGGCCGCCGCCGACGAAGCTAGCGATGAAGCAGCGAGTGATGATGCCTCTGGCGATGAATCCACCGACATCAAGCCTGTCCCCACAGCTGCGGCTGCCCTCAAGAAGCGCGCCTTGATCAGAAAGGCAATGATTGCTCTTGCGGCTGCGATTCTCATCGTCATTGCAGGCTGTTGCGTTGCTCTCGCAATCGACGATAATTCTCGTACGCAGCTCGTTCCAGAGAAGACCACGCTCGATGGTCAGGTCGACGTCTCGAATATGACAGAAGATGAGCTGCGCAATCTTGTCGTGAGTCGCGCCGATGAGGGTCTTTCCACCGTTGTCTCTCTCGATATCGACGGAGCCGTGTATTCCATCGACTTGCGAGAAGTCGGCACGCTTGCGCCCCAAGATACCGTTGCGCAAGCATACGCTCCGTATAACCAGCTCTTCTTCATGCGTTGGGGCGCTCGTATCGTCGAGCTCGCGACAAACGAAAAAGGAAGCTACGAAATTCGTACCGCCTGCGCGGTAGACCATAATGCGCTTAAGGCGCGTGTGGAAGAAATCGCTGAGCAGGCGAATCACGACCCCAAAGATGCGGGCTATGCATTCGATAAAGAATCGCGCCGTCTTGTTACGACACCGCCGGTAAACGGCGTTGTCGTCGATGTCGATGCGACGGTTGCGAAGATCGAGGCGGCCGCCAAATCCAACAATCCGCTGCCTGAGAGGTATCAGATCCAGGCAACTGCTACGACAACTGCACCTGAGGTTCTCGAATCTGGCCAGGCCATCCTCGTCGATACGAGCGAATGCCGTGTCCGCCTGTATGAAGCGGGCGAGGAGGTTGCGAGCTACGCATGCACTCCCGGCATGTCCGGCTATGCGACTCCCCGAGGTGATTGGTACCTCGACTATAAGGATGCCGCCCCGGTTTGGATTAACCCACATAGCGATTGGTCGGCATCGATGCCCGATACCATTGCCCCTGGCGCTTCGAATCCGCTTGGCTTGCGTGCGCTGGCAGTCAGCTGTGGGGGTGGCATCTACATTCATGGAACCACGAACACGGGTGGATTGGGATACCCGGGAAGCCATGGCTGCATCAGGCTCTCGAATTCGAATATCGTCGAATTATATGATCGGGTTTCTGCAGGCATTCCCATCATCATTCGCTGATTCATAAAACGCCTGTCTAAAGGCCTATATCAAACGCTCAATACGGCTGTTAATCCTGCTTACATTTGGCAGTTTGATTTTGAAGCGTGCCTCGATTTTTCCGAATCACAGGCGCTTGTGCCACGTGTTTTCAATTCTGGCGAAATGAGAACTGCATGATTCGCTCCTCCTAGGCTAATGTGCTACAACTGTGGCATCTGGGTTTTGGCTACTGCTGGACGTGTCGTGAAAGCTTTCATTGCGCTCATTCTTTACGGTGTTATCTATACCGTCGCGGAGGCGATTTCTGCCGCGATGGGCATTCCGCATGGGATTACCTGCTATGCGATTCTGCTTTTTACCGCAGCCGTTGTCTTCATCCTGTTCTATACAGGCTGGTTTACCAGACAGCAGGCCGCGCCATGGCAAGAGCGCGGGCGGCGGGATACCCAGCGTGTACAGCGAAACGATCCATACCAGCGCCGGCAACAACGCCAAAAGGGACAAACGGTTCTGCAGCCGAGCCGCCAGCAGGGCCAGGAGAGTTCTTTTCGGCAAAGCCAGAAAAACGATGTGCCAGCGGCGCAGAAGTCCTGGCTGTATGCCTCGTACGTGCTGCTCGCCGTTGTGCCGGCCGCTTGTCTGGTGTTTGGCATTGCCGCGAAAAGCTACGTCTTCGACTTCAACCTCTTTGTGCTAGCAATGTGTGCCGCGGTTCTCGAAGAGCTCTTCTTCAGGGGCTTCTTTATCGAATGGCTCCGTGAGCAGATGAGTTTTTCTCTGCTTGTATCCATCGGTTTAAGCGCGCTCGCCTTCGCTGTTTTGCACTTGGCCAACGCACCTACGGCGGGAGCAGGCGCAGCGCTTCTCCAAGCGCTCTTTGCACTGGCGATTGGCATTGCTTTGGGCTGTGCGTATACGATGTATCCTCGTATCGCGCCCTGTATTGGCCTGCACGCGCTCATCAATGCGGCATCATTTGCAGGCGTCTCCAATGTGCTCGTGGATATCGGCGAGATCGTCATTGCTGCCCTTGTTGCCATATATCTGCTTATGACGATGCAAAAGCAGGCACAGCGGACAGTCTCGCGACGAAGGGGAAACGCCCCGCAAGATGGGAGAATGCGACGTTCCAGGTGATTTAGTCTCGCCCCTCCAAGACCTGCACGTAAAACTTCCTATTGCGCGGGCCGTCGAATTCGCAGAAATAAACCCCCTGCCATGTCCCGAGCATGAGCGAGCCGTTTGCAATGGGAATTGTCTCGGAAGCACCGATAAGGCTCGACTTGAGGTGCGCATGGCTGTTGCCCTCAAAGTGCCTGAATTCAGGCCTATCGCTATCGCCAAATGCATCGATAAGAGCGAGTTTCAAATCTCGCTGCACATCTGGATCCGCGTTTTCATTGATGGTTATTGCCGCGGTGGTATGCGGGCAATACACAACGCAGATGCCTTCTTTAACCCCGCTTTCGCGTACGGCAAGCTTGACCTGCGCGGAAATGTCGTGAAAAGCGAATGCGGAGGTCTTGAGTTCGAAGCTTCTCATAGCAGGTGCTCTCCTTTGCTGCCGAATACTATGCGCCGTCAATATGAATGCATGTACGCACTCAGGCCATTTGTGACGAATATCCAACGATTTGCTCAGGGCTCTTCAATCCGCCCGTCAAATCGCGCATTATCTTTGCATATTCTTACTGGTTCAGCATGATACTGGAGAAAAATCATGGCGACGCTTCATCTTGATCTTTCAAAATCTGCTACACGTAAATCAATATTTGGTCAGCTTGTTGCCGCTACGCCCGATCTTTTGAAAGGTGGCATTGGCGTCGTTGTGAGCGACGAGAGCATTCCCGAAAAATCGCATTTCCACAATTTCATCGAAGTCTGGGAAGCCATCGATACGACTATAGCCCCCGAATGGACCAAGGAACAGGCAAAGCAGGTGTATTACATTCTCGCCGAAGCAGAAGCGACGGTGCATGAATGCGAAATCGAGCATACACATTTTCACGAGGTTGGCGAGGGCATGACCGTCCGCGAAATACTCGGTATGTGCCGCGCAATCGAACTCATTGCTCCTGACACGATCACGGCGACAAAAGTCCAGCCTGGCAGCGGCAAAGTCGAATGCGCACACGGGCTTTTGGATATTCCGGCGCCTGCAACCGCGGCGATACTCGAGCGCTATCACATCCCGCTTTTCGACGAGCGCCCGGAAGGCGAACTCTGTACGCCGACTTCAGCGGCTTTCATCGCGCATTTTGTAAAGGAGTTTAAGTAAATGGCACGTCTCATTGGCATAGATCTGGGTACGACTAATTCCTGTGTTGCCGTAATGGAGGGCGGCCGCCCCGTTGTTATAACCAATGCGGAGGGCTCGCGCACGACGCCTTCGGTTGTCGCGTTTTCGAAGAAGGGAGAGCGTCTCGTTGGAGAAATCGCGAAGCGCCAAGCCGCGATGAATCCCGAGCGCACGGTCACATCCATCAAGCGTCAAATGGGAAGCACGCGCCCCATTCAAATTGACCACAAGAAATACCTGCCTCAGGAGATTTCGGCGATTATTCTCGACAAGCTTAAACGAGATGCCGAAAGCTATCTTGGCGAGCCTGTGACCGATGCCGTCATTACCGTGCCTGCTTACTTTACTGACGCGCAGCGCCAGGCGACCAAGGACGCTGGCGTCATCGCTGGTCTCAACGTACAGCGAATCGTCAACGAGCCGACCGCCGCAGCGCTCGCATATGGCGTCGACAAAGAAGAAGACAAAGCCGTTATGGTTTATGACCTCGGCGGCGGCACGTTCGATGTTTCCATCCTTTCCATTCAAGGTGGCATTATCGAGGTGCTCGCAACGGCGGGCGATAATCACCTGGGCGGCGACGACTTCGACGCCCGTCTGACCGAGGAGCTGCTCCGCCGTTTCACGTCCCAGACCGGAGTGGACATCTCGGGCGATGCAGCGACGATGAACCGTCTTCGCGAGGCAGCGGAAAACGCCAAGAAGGAGCTGTCATCGGTAACTCAAACCACGGTCAACCTGCCGTTTTTGGCAAGTAGGGGAGGAGAGCCGCTTCATTTCGAAACGCAGGTTCTCCGAGCAGATTTCGAGAATATGACTGCAGACCTTGTCGAGCGGACCATGGGCCCGTGCAGACGCGCGCTCGCAGATGCAGGGCTCGGTGTCGGAGACATCGGCAAAGTCCTCATGGTGGGCGGATCGAGCCGCATACCTGCCGTCAAGCAAGCAGTGCGGAGCCTGATTGGCAAGGATCCCTCAGAAAACATCAACCCAGATGAGAGCGTTGCGATGGGCGCATGCCTGCAAGCTGGTGTTTTAGCTGGCGATGTTGGCGGGCTTTTGCTGCTCGACGTCACGCCCCACTCGCTTGGCATCGAAATTATTGGCGACAACATGTCAGTGCTGATTCCCCGAAACTCGACCTTGCCAACGATGAAGAGCGACATTTATACAACTGCGTCCCCCATGCAAACGACGGTCGAAATCAACGTGCTCCAGGGAGAAAGCCCCCGTGCAAGCGAGAATACATCGCTTGGGAAATTCCGCCTGGGTGGGCTTCGCCTCGGGATGAACAAACCGCAAATCGAAGTGACGTTCCAGATTGACGCAAATGGCATCGTGCATGTCACCGCAAAGGACCTCGAAACGAACAAGGCGGCAAACATCGCAATCGAGGGTTCTTCAAATATGTCGCAGCGTCAAATCGAGGCCGCGACCAAGCGCCTGACAGACGGGCGCTAAGCCAAATATGGTGCACTATGAACGAATCCTCTGCATGGACGCGTGAAACGTGCGCTCTTCGGCTATTATGAACACGCATACGTATCAGTGCAGCGATTTTTTCGGAGGATACGCCGCATGAGCAAAAGCAAGAGAACCATCGTCCCGATTATCTTGTCGGTCGTGATAATCGGGGTTTTATACTATGTGACCATTCCGCCCATCAATATTCAGAGCGTTCAGTTCTGGTGGTTCATCATCTGGTGCCTCATCATCGTCTCCGTATGTTTTGGAGTACCTCGTGCGCAAGAGGGAACCACGAGTTTCATCTCGGAATTCCTCGAGGGACTCAATCGTGAGGGCCTCGCCTACATATTCAAATTCCGCGAGCGTAGGGCAGAGAGAAAGAAGGCCAAGGCGGAAGGCAAGAAGCAAGGCAAGCGCGGCTGGCTGTTTTGGGTCGTCAGCGCGATCATCGTGCTATTGCTCGGTATTTTCGTCGGTCAGATTGCGAGCTCTGCTCTGTTCAACGCGCGTGCATATTCCGATTTGCTCGAAGTCAAAGAAGGCAACTTTGCCGAGGATATCTCCGAAATCTCGATGAAGAGCGTGCCCGTGGTCGATAAGGATACTGCCGTGCGCTTGGGCAGTCGAACAATCGGCGAGATGAGCGATCTGGTGAGCCAGTTTGCAATCGACGAGGGCTACGATTCGTATACGCAGATCAATTATCAGAATTCTCCGTACCGTGTTGCTCCGCTCATCTACGCGGACCCCATAAAATGGATCATGAACACGTGGAATGGCCTTCCCGGCTTTGTCACCGTGAACATGGCGACACAGGAAACGCAGCTCGTGCGTTTGCCGGAAGGAAAGTACATTCACATTTCCACTGGAGAGCATTTCAATAACCAGCTATATCGATACGTACGTTTTAGATATCCATTCGAAATCCTTGGCACCGCGGCTTTCGAGCTTGACGACGACGGTAACCCGTATTGGATTGTTCCTACCGTAAAGATGCGTATTGGGCTTTTTGGTGGAGAGGATTACGACGGTATTATCCTGGTCGATCCAGTTTCGGGTGAGACGCAAAAATACTCTGCAGAAGAGGTTCCCAATTGGGTCGACAAGGCGTTTTCTGCAGATCTTGTGTATGAGCAGCTTGGATACTACGGAAAATACCGTTCCGGCTTCATCAACTCGCTCGTGGGCCAGTCCGGCGTGCTCGTTCCAACGGGGTCGGCTGCTCCGGGCTTGTTTAGCGACAAAAACAAGACGGCAAGCGCAGGTGGCGCTAAAGGTGGTTACAACTACCTCGCGATTAATGATGACGTGTACATGTACACAGGCATGACAAGTGCGAATAGCGATGAGTCGCTCGTCGGTTTCACCTTGGTGAATCTACGCACAAAAGAAACCCGCTATTACACATGCGCGGGCGCCACGGAAAGCTCCGCAATGTCATCGGCAGAGGGCCAGGTTCAGCAGATGAGCTATAACGCGACTTCCCCGCTTTTGCTCAACATCGCGGATAGGCCGACATACTTCCTCTCGCTCAAAGATGGCGCAGGGCTTGTGAAGATGTACGCGTTCATCGACGTGCAGCAATATCAGATCGTCGGCACGGGGTCGACGGTAGCGGATGCGCAAACGGCATATATCGCCGCGCTCACGAACGACGCGCAGATCAAAATCGACGATAGGGCGATTGCCAACAGCGACACAATTCCAAAGGTCGATGGAACTATCGATGCCATACAATCAGTTGTGGTGGAAGGAAACACGCTCTTCTATTTCAAACTGCAAGGAGACAGCTCGATATACATCGCAGGTATCAACGCCAATCTCAACCTGCCGTTTATGGGTCCGGGTACGCAAGTGAGTGTGACGTATACGGAAAAGGACGGCGCGCGTGAAGTCACGACGCTGAACTAAAAGGACCAGCGTGCACGTAGGCGGATTCCCGCCAGGAGGCAGTGCACGCAGGGGCTTTTTGCGCTGCTCCTGTACTCGGTGCGTTTTCGCGGCGCAGACTACTGAATGAACCCCGCTGAAGACTTGGGCAGTTCGTGGTCGCGGTACAGGTCTATCAGGACTTCGCCGTCAAGGTCATTTGCCGGAATTTTATTGGTGTAAATCATGGAGTGCGTCAGGCACGAATCCTTGCAGAGCCTGCAATTGATGCAGAGCGACGGCTGGAACGTGAGCGTCGCCAAACCATCCGCGTTCTTCTCGTACTTGAGTGCCTGCGTGACGCACATCAGCGCGCATGCACCGCAGTATCTGCATCTATTGGGGTCGATATTAACCGATGCCCACATGCGGCTTTCGACGGTTGCGCCACGTGGGCGTGTCCCGATGTGATCGAGCATGGCGAGCATGCGCACGCTGCGATAGCTCTTGGCATCAAAGCGCTCTTCGGCCCGTACGATGATTTGCTTGTCTCCGTCTTTTCTGGGTTCTTCGCCCGTGAATGAGCCGATCGCATCGCTGACAGACTGCCAGGCAAACTCTAAGGCAGACGCTCCTCCCTGTTTAAAAGCCTCGCGTCTGTCAGATTGAATGCTGGCACGGCGCTTCTTAGAATCGGCCAGCACGAGCGCCGGCACAACGGCATCGAGTGTCGCGAATGTCCCAGAAACGTTCCACTGCTCGAGCAGATGATGAGTGCTCTGAATCATCTGGTCGAGATACGGCTCGCTGCAGTCCATCTCGCAGTCGTCGCAGCCGCAGGAAAAGAGAACGACGCGCTTGAATTTGAGTGCGAAAAGGCCGCTGATGAGGTATTCATCGAGATAATTCAGGCAGGGGAGCACGACGACGCGTTCCGTATCGACATGCTGTTCAAGCGCCTGTTTCTCGCAAATAAACGCCGCGCTTCCGGCGTTGCGACGCGCGGACTCCTTGGCTTGGCGAACAATTTCGTTTTGGTTGGGTGCACTCGTGAGCATTGCCGAGGTGGGACAAGCGGCAACGCAGGCTCCACAGCCCGTGCATTTTTCCGAGTTGATTTTGAGTCTGCCCAACGAGCGCTCGATGGCGTCATGTTGGCAGACGGAAAGGCAGTACCTGCAGGTCGAATGCCAATTGCGAATATAGCTGCAACGCTTGGGCACAACGGTAATGGTGGTTTCCGCAAGCTTGTTCGAGATGCTTTCTATAGTGTCGATCTTGCTCATGCGAAAAAGTATAGCGTTTACGCGCATGTGCGTAGTGCACGAGCTGAATCGTGACAAATGCTTGACGGATTTTGGCTCCATGTTTTCTCTTTTCATTTCAATCATTGAATTAATGCGTGCATGGGAAAGGACGATTGCGCCTGTGTCCCGCTCTTGATTCGCGAATGCAAGGCGCTTCAAGATGCATAGGAGCAAATACGAACGTCTAGATTTTGCGCCTGTCCTTTGCTGTGGTACCTTTAGCGGAATCTTTTTACTGTTGTACAGATAGGAGACGGCGATGGACGCGATGCCTACGCGTTTCGATGATTCGTATGTCATCGGCACAGGCGCAAGCGCTGCCAATAGAGACTACGTTCTCAAGATGGTCAAGGAACGCCACATCCACTTCATTCGCATGTGGTTTACGGATGTGCTCGGACAAATGAAGTCTTTTGCCATCACCCCAAGCGAGCTCGAGGTCGCTTTTGAAGAGGGGATGGGCTTTGATGGGAGCTCCATCGAGGGCTTTGCCCGTTCAGTGGAATCGGACATGATTGCCTATCCAGATGCGAGTACGTTTCAGGTGCTGCCGTGGCGGCCCAAAGATGATGGCGTTGCGCGTATGTTCTGCAATATCTACACGCCTGAGGGAAAGCCGTTCGACGGAGATCCGCGCTATGTGCTGCGTCGCATGCTCACGAAGGCATCCAAGCTCGGTTACACCATGAACGTCGGTCCCGAAGTCGAGTATTTCTACTTCAAGAACGCGCAAACCCCCGAGCCCATAGATTACGCTTCGTATTTCGACTTGACCGCAGACGATACAGCATCCGATCTTCGCCGCGATACGATTCTGACGCTCGAGCAAATGGGCATTCCCGTCGAGTATTCGCATCACGAGGTCGCGCCTTCTCAGCAAGAGATCGACTTGCGCTTTAGCGATGCGCTGTCGATGGCCGATGCCGTGATGACCTACAGGCTCGTCGTTAAAGAGATCGCGCTTAAGCACGGCGTCCATGCAAGCTTTATGCCTAAGCCCATTGCCGGCATAAACGGAAGCGGCATGCATGTGCATCAGTCGCTTTTCAAGGGAGACGAAAACGTTTTCTTCGATAACGATGATCCACTCGGGTTTGGGCTTTCGGCAACTGCGAAGCACTACATCGCGGGGCTTCTCAAATATGCGCCTGAGATGACTCTCATCACGAATCAGTACGTGAACTCGTACAAGCGCTTGGTCCCGGGTTTTGAAGCCCCAGTGTATGTGACTTGGGCAAATAGAGACCGTAACGCACTTGTGCGCGTGCCGTTGTACAAGCCGGGCAAAGCGAGCGCAACGCGTTTTGAGTATCGTAGCCCCGACCCCGCGTGTAACCCGTACCTCGTCTTTTCCGTCTTGCTGGGTGCAGGTTTGCGTGGGATCGAGGATGGGATCGAGCTTGAGGCGCCCACATGCGAAGACCTTTTCTCGAAGAGCGAAGAAGAAATCGTGCAAGCGGGCTACAAGGCGTTGCCAGGCGATTTGAACGAGGCGATCGAGCTGTTCGAGCAATCGGATCTGATGCGCGAGGTGCTTGGACCGGAAATGCATCAGTTCATCGTCGAGAACAAGAAAGAAGAATGGCGCAGCTATCGCGAGCAAGTCACGCAGTGGGAAATCGAACGTAACTACCCGATTCTGTAATAGAGCATTTGGAATTCGACGTGCATCGAAAAAACGTTCTCTACATACAAGAAGGGATGCAGACGCACAGGCGCTTTGCTCGCCTTGTCGCGGAGCTTGATGCGGATTTTCAGGTTGCCCAGCCTTCGCGTCTGGCGGAAATGCTCCCCGAAGCCGACCTTGTCATATGCGCGACGGCGAATATCCGATCTGGGGCAATCGTCGAACTCGAGCAAATGCTTCGCAATGAGGATGGCGCCGCTCTTCTTTTGATTGTCGAGCACGAGGGGCTCAAAACACTGCGGTTGCCAACACGTATTCCCGTGGATTTCGTGTTGCCCACCTCGCCCGATGCGGAGGTCGTGATACGAATTCGGCATCTGCTGTGGCCCGCAGAAGAGAGCTCGAGCGCCGACTTTATCACAGTCGATTCGATGGCCATCAACCTGTCGACGTATCAGGTGCTCGTCGAGGGCGCCCCCGTCGACTTCACCTATCTCGAATATGCGCTGTTGGCGTTTCTCGTAACGCATCCCGGGCATGCGTACTCGCGCGATACGCTGCTCTCGCGCGTGTGGGGCTTTGAGTACTACGGCGGTTCACGCACGGTCGATGTTCATGTTCGACGTGTCCGCTCGAAGCTTGGAAACGAGCTCGCTACCCACCTGCGTACCGTTCGAGGTGTTGGCTACATGTGGGAGTAGCGCCTGGAAGGGGTGTTGCACATGGTTTCGGAGTCACTGCAAGGCAAGTACGAGAAGCTCAAGCAACTATTGAAAAGTTATGGCAAGGTCGCTGTTGCCTTCTCAAGCGGAGTCGATTCTACTTTTTTGCTTCATTCTTCTGTAGAGACGCTTGGGAAAAACGCGTTTGCCGTGACGGCTGCCGCGCCGATATTTCCCGCACGCGAAGCTGAAGAAGCGGCGGCGCTGTGCAAGGATTTTGGCGTCGAGCAATTTGGCTGCGCCGTGGATGTGCTTGCGATCGAGGGATTCACCGATAATCCCCCCAACAGATGCTACCTGTGCAAGCGTGTTCTATTTTCGAACATACTCGATATCGCGCAAAAGCATGATGCAGTGGTTGTCGATGGGACGAATCTCGATGACGAGGGAGATTACCGTCCCGGCATGCAGGCGCTGGCTGAGATGGATGTGCAAAGCCCGCTTCGCGAGTGCGGGTTTACCAAGGCCGACATTCGAGAGATATCGCGCGAGCTTGGTCTTTCCACCTGGGACAAGCCATCTTGCGCATGCCTCGCATCGCGTTTTGTATATGGCGATCAAATTGATGAAGAGCATCTCGAGATGGTCGACCGCGCCGAACAAGCGCTTATGGACGAAGGCTTTGCGCAGGTGCGCGTGCGCGTGCATGACGATGTAGCGCGCATCGAAGTGCTCGCACAAGACGTCGCCCGACTCGTGAGCGACGAGCGCAGGGAGCGCATTGCCGAGACCTTGCGCGAGGTAGGCTTTGCGTATGTTTCCGTTGACCTTATTGGCTATCGAACGGGCAGCATGAACGAAACGCTCTAGGGGCTGCCCGCCCGCATCCGTCTCGGCGATCAATTCCGGCTTGCCAAGGAGTAGGGGCGGGCTCGTAGGGGCGGGCTCGTAGGGGCGGGCTTTAGCCCGCCCGAACCCGCCCGAACCCGCCCGCGTCCGTCTCGGCGACCATTTTTGTTTTCAAAAAGATCAGATCTGAACGAATGCGTACGAAATTTCGTCGATGAGGCGCTCGCGCGTTTGCTCGATTTTGTCCTTCTTGAGCTCGCATTCCCAGATGATGACGACGTGCCAGCCCTCGTCTTCGAGCTGCTTGCTCACGCGCTCGTCACGAGCGCGGTTGCGTTCGAATTTCTGTTGCCAGTATTCGGCATTGCTTTTGGGCGTGGTCGCGTACTTACATCCCTCGTGATGGTGCCAGAAACATCCATGGACAAAGATTGCGATTTTGCGCCCCGGAAAGGCGATGTCGGGATGCCCGGCGCATTTCTTCCAATCGCATCGGTATCCGCGCCAGCCAATTTCGCGCAGCATATGACGCACGACGAGTTCGGGTTTCGTATTGACCCGCTTGTTCGCAACCATCGAGTTATGCACGGCATCGCTCACCATGTGCTCTATGATAGCGCTTGATAGCACACGTGGTACCATAGCTCCACGTGCATTTCATCTTTTGAGAGGTTTATCTATGTCAAAGCGCTCCATTGCTGTCATTGACGGAAACTCCCTGCTTCATCGCGCGTTTCATGCTGTTCAAGCTCCGATGAGCGCACCGGATGGGACGCCCACCAACGCTGTATTCGGCTTCATGCAGATGCTATTGAAGATGATCGAGGACTTCCATCCCGATGCGATTATCTGCGCATGGGATGTGCATCGACCCGATTGGCGCATGAAGCTGCTCGAACGGTACAAAGCGCAACGACCGCCCATGGACGAGGCGCTCAAGGTACAGTTTCCCATTATCCGCAGTCTGCTCGAATCGATGAATATTCCCTGCATTTCCATGGAGGGCTTCGAAGGCGATGACATATTGGGCACCATGGCGGCGCGTGGCGAGGAAAACGGCGATGTTGTATATCTGATTACCGGCGATAAGGACGCGTATCAGCTCGCATCTGCAACGACGAGCATTGTCACTACCAAAAAGGGGATGTCCGATGTCGTCATCTACACGCCCGAAAAAGTGAAAGAGCGCTATGGCATCGGCCCTAAGCTCGTGCCTGATTTTCTCGGGCTCAAAGGTGATTCGAGCGACAATATTCCTGGCGTTGCCGGCGTGGGCGAGAAGACGGCGGCAAAGCTACTCAACGAATGGGGCACGCTCGATAACCTGCTTGAAAACGCAGATCAGGTTAAGGGCAAGATGGGTGAGCGTTTACGTGAACATGCAGAGGATGCGCGCGTGAGCCGTGCCGTGGCTACCATCAGGCGCGATGCGCCTATCGAACTCGAGCTCGATAACGTGCGCTTCCCAAGCTTTGATGCGAAAGAGGTGAGCGAGGCTTTTGGAGCACTGCATCTCAACAGGCATCTCCGCTCGGTACTCGCACTGCTCGGTGATGATGCGCAGGCAAAAAGCTATGCGCAACCTGCGGTAAAACTGAGCTATCACGTTGCAAAGGACGCCGATGCGTTTGTTCGTGCAGCCATACAGGGTGCGCGTTCGGTGGCGGTCGCTCTTGACGAGCCGGCGGAGCAGACTCTGTTTGCGTCGGAACCATCTGTTGTCTTTTCTGACGGAGCAGGGCTTGCGGTCTGCTCGCTTGAAGAGGCGGCGCCGCTCGTGTCAGCGGTTCTGCGAGAAGGCAAGCTCACTGCGCTTGACCTCAAGCATGTGCTGCGCGAGGTCTTTCCCATCGGAGTGCAGGACGCGGATGCGCTCGCCGCTATCGACCCGGAGCGGATTTTCGACTGCGGTATCGCCGCGTATCTGCTCAGCTCAGGCAAATCGTATACGCCAAGCGAGCTTGCGCTCGAATATCTCGACCTCCCCAAACCGAGTGGCGATGGGGCACCGAGTGATGGGCAGTTCGAAGCGGCTGTTGCTGAGGCGCTTGTCGAAACGCTCACGGCAAAGCTCAAGGCAGACGAATCGTGGGAGCTGTTTTGCGACATCGAGCTTCCACTCATGCCCGTGTTGCTCGACATGGAGCGAATGGGCGTGCGCGTCGACACAGAAGTTCTTAGCAAAATCTCGCTGAGCATTTCTGGTCGCATCACGCAGCTACATGATGAAGTCATCGAGATGGCGGGGGAGGACTTCAACCTCGATTCTCCCAAGCAGCTCGGTCATATCCTGTTCGATGTGCTCGGGCTCGATACGCGCAAGTCGAAGAAGAACAAAAATGGCTGGTCCACGAATGCAGCCGTGCTCGAAAAACTCAGCGCTGACCACCCACTGCCGGCAAAGGTCATCGAATATCGTGAGCTCGCAAAACTGCGCTCGACCTATCTTGATGCGCTGCCGCAGCTTATCGACAAAAGCGATGGGCGTATCCACACGAGTTTCAACCAGACGGTGACTGCAACGGGGCGTCTGTCTTCATCGGATCCCAATCTCCAGAACATCCCTGTGCGCACGGAACTCGGCAGGCAGATTCGAGAGGCGTTTGTCGCGCCGGAAAATGGCGTGTTCCTCTCTGCCGATTATTCTCAAATCGAACTGAGACTGCTTGCGCATCTTTCTGGCGACGAGGGTCTTATCCAAGCGTTTGCAAGTGGCGAAGATTTCCATGCACATACGGCAGCAGGCGTATTCGGCGTTTCCGTTGAGGACGTGACGCCCGAAATGCGCAGCCGGGCAAAGGCGGTCAACTTTGGCATCGTGTATGGCCAGCAGGCGTTTGGGCTTGGCCAATCGCTGCATATTCCCATGGCGGAGGCGCAGGAAATGATCGATCGCTATTACGCGGCGTACCCCCGAGTACGCGCATACTTGGACGAAGTAGTTGCACGTGCGCACGAAACCGGATACGCAATGACGATGTTCGGTCGCAAGCGGCATATCCCAGAGCTCAAAAGCACGAACGTGAACTTGAGGCATTTTGGTGAGCGCACCGCAATGAACCATCCTATGCAGGGAAGTGCTGCAGATATCATCAAGCTTGCGATGATTCACGTTGCAAGACGGCTGCGTGACGATGGCTTTTCCGCTCGCATGGTCTTGCAGGTG
>CACZSV010000061.1 GCA_902783925.1 uncultured Coriobacteriaceae bacterium | reverse complement strand
GGATATAACTTCGTCAATGTTGTCGAGCGCGATAACCAGACCTTCAAGAATATGGGCGCGCTCTTCGGCCTTGCGCAGGTCATAGCGGGTGCGGCGCTTAATTACGTCAATCTGGTGATCGATGTAGTTGAAGAGGATTTCCTTCAGGCTCAGTACGTGAGGAACACCGCCGACGAGCGCGAGGTTAATGATGCCAAAACCGGTCTGTAGCTGCGTGTGCTTATAGAGCTTGTTGAGCACGACCTGCGGCTCTTCGCCACGCTTGAGATCGATGACAATGCGCATGCCCTTACGGTCGGATTCGTCATTGAGGCCCGATACCTCGGTGATGGTCTTTTGCTTTACCAGATCGGCGATCTTCTCGATAAGCTTGGCCTTATTGACCTGATAGGGTATCTCCGTCACGACGATGCGGCTGCGGCCAGATGTGCTTTTCTCGACATGCGCCTTTGCGCGCAACGTGATAGATCCACGACCCGTCTCGTAGGCCTCGCGGATTCCCGCGCGCCCCATGATGGTGGCGCCCGTCGGAAAGTCGGGGCCAGGGATGATCTGCATCAGGTCATCAAGGCTGATATCCGGATTTTCCATACACGCGATAGTCGCGTCAATGGATTCGCCGAGGTTATGCGGCGGTATATTAGTCGCCATACCTACGGCAATACCGGCGGAGCCATTGACAAGCAGATTGGGAAAACGCGCCGGTAAAACCTTTGGCTCTTGCAGGGACTCGTCATAGTTGGGCTGCCAGTCGACTGTCTCTTTATCGAGATCAGCCAACAGCTCCATTGCCGGCTTGTTCAGCCTGGCCTCCGTATAACGCATTGCCGCCGCAGAGTCACCGTCGATGGAACCGAAGTTACCATGACCGTCGATGAGGGGCACGCGCATGGAAAAATCCTGCGCAAGACGGACGAGCGTGTCATAAATCGCCGCATCACCATGGGGATGATATTTACCCATGCAGTCGCCAACGGGGCGTGCAGATTTGACATGCGGCTTGTTTGGCGTGATGCCGCTTTCGTTCATAGCATAGAGAATGCGACGATGAACCGGTTTGAGACCATCACGAACGTCGGGAAGTGCACGGGCTACAATAACCGACATCGAGTACTCAAGAAACGACGTGCGCATCTCGCGTGCAAAATCCGTCTCGGAAACCTTACCGACGTTGATATCGAGCGTACCAATACCAGCATTAATTTTTGACTCCACATCGTCTTTTACAACAACGTGCTGTGGAGCGGCGTCAAGGCCTACAAATCCATCTTCATCTTCGGCTATCTCCGTATTCCGTTCCTGTGCATCTTCTTCTGCTCTACGCAGAAATTCTTGCTCGGAGTCGGTGGTGAAATCATCATTATCTGCCATGTGCTACCCCCTTCCTAAATATCGAGGAAACGCTCGTCAATATCACGGGCGTGTTTGGTTATGAAATTTCGGCGGCACTCGACGTCGGTACCCATGAGCTCACTCACAACACGGTCAACCTCGAGTGCATCTTGCACGGTCACCTGCCTGAGCGTTCTTTTTTCCGGATCCATGGTCGTCTCCCAGAGCTGCTCAGGATCCATTTCGCCGAGGCCCTTATAGCGCTGTACATCGTATTTCTCAGGATTTTCGAGATTTTCCATGCATTCGCGCAATGCCTCGTCGTTGTAGAGATATTGAATAATTTT
Organism: uncultured Coriobacteriaceae bacterium; assembly: GCA_902783925.1. Taxonomy (GTDB): domain Bacteria; phylum Actinomycetota; class Coriobacteriia; order Coriobacteriales; family QAMH01; genus QAMH01. The sequence goes on along the minus strand of CACZSV010000061.1, from coordinate 636 downwards.
GCCCGTGCGGGAGTTTTTCTTCTTGAGACCATAGAGCGGCGGGCAGGCAATATAGATGTATCCGCGCTGTATGAGTTCCGGCATGAAGCGGAAGAAGAAAGTGAGCAGCAAAATCGCGATATGTGCGCCATCAACGTCAGCATCGGTCATAATGATGATGCGATGATACCGCGCTTTATCGGCGTCAAAAGCCTCGCCATACCCGGTTCCGATCGCTGTCATGAGCGAGTTAATAGTATCGCTTGAAAGCGCACGATGCTCCTGCACGCGCTCTACGTTGAGAATTTTACCTCGGAGGGGCAAAATCGCCTGGTAGCTGCGCTCACGCGCCTGTTTGGCAGAACCACCTGCAGAATCGCCCTCGACAATATAGAGTTCGGTGAGTGCTGGGTCGCGCACAGAACAATCGGCAAGCTTGCCGGGAAGACCGGCGCCTTCGAGCGCACCTTTTCGGCGCGTTAGATCGCGCGCCTTGCGTGCTGCTTCGCGTGCCTTACCCGCTTTTACCGCCTTGTTCACAATGGCGCGGGCGGGCTTGGGATGCTCTTCCATATATTCGGAAAGGCCCTTGTTCACGGCGCCGAGTACCAAACCCCGGACCTCGGGATTTCCAAGTTTGGTCTTAGTCTGACCCTC
>CACZSV010000060.1 GCA_902783925.1 uncultured Coriobacteriaceae bacterium | reverse complement strand
TTGTAGATCTCGCGGTCGATGAGCCGCATGATTACAGGCTTCATGCCCTTGGGCGCGACGAGCAGTTTTTCGTAATCGCCCTTCAGATTGCCGATGAGCAGGTTCTGGAAGAAGCTCACGGCATCGCGGCCAATCGCTGGATCTGCGGTGAGCAAGCTGAGGTCCGTGTAGAGCCGTGCGGTTTTCTCGTTGTAATTGCCTGTGCCGATCTGAGTGATGTTGACCACGCGGCCGTTTTCCTGCTTGGTAATGAGGCAGACCTTGGAATGACACTTGTAGTTTTCCATGCCGTAGATGATCTTGCAGCCGGCCTCTTCGAGCCTGCCCGCCCAGTCGATGTTATTCGCCTCGTCAAAGCGGGCGCGTAGTTCCATAAGCGCGGTGACTTCCTTGCCATTTTCTGCGGCTTCGGCCAGCGCCTGGGCAACACGCGAATCGCTTGCCAGACGATACACCGTTATCTTGATGGAGAGAACGGAAGGATCAACGGCCGCCTCCTGCAGCATACGCAGGAACGGATCCATGGAATCGTACGGATAGAAGAGCAGACGGTCGCGCTCTTTGACCTGCTCGATGATTGAGCGGTTCAGGTCGAATTCCTTCGATGCGCGTGGCGTGAACGGCGGATAGCACAGGACGGCCTTCTGAACGGCATCGAGACGTTTTTCGAGCCCAAACGCCCAGGTGAGATTGATAGGACCTTCCATGACAAACGCCTGCTTCTTCGTCAGCTTGAGGCGTTTGAGCAGCGGGGTCACGAGCGCTTTATCCGCCTTGCCCTCGATTTCGAGACGCACCGGGTTGAGACGGTTGCGCTTTTTGAGCAGGCGCGAGACGTGGAGACGGTAATCGCCTTCATCGTCAGAGAATTTCTCTTCGTCAAAGCTGATGTCCGCATTACGCGTAACGGAAATGATGATGGGGTCACTCGTCTCGTAGATATCGAAAATCTTGTGCACGTAGTACGCGATGAGCTTTTCTGCACGCACAAAATGCAGAGGGTTTTCCGGATCGGCGACAATCGGAGAAATGTTCTCTGGCACCGGAATAATGCCCAGATGCTCGGTTCCGTCTTCCTCGCTCAACGTCGTGACGATGTAGAGTTCCTTATTCTTCAAGTGCGGGAAGGGATGGCGCTCGTCCACGACCTGCGGAGAAAGCACGGGGCGAATGAAATCGCGGTAGTAATCGCGCGCGAACCTGCGCTCCTTCTTCGAAACGCTTGCAAGGTCGATCTCGACGAAGCCGTGCTTTCCGAGCTCCTTCATGACCTTCGCAAGGATCTCGTCGCGCTCCTTGATGAGCGGTTTTACCGCTGCGAAAATCGCTTCGAGCTGCTCGGACGGCGTCATGTTCGCCTTGTTCTCGGTTATTTCAGGCGCAATGATGGAGAGGTCGGTGATACTGCCAACACGCACCATGAAAAACTCGTCGAGGTTCGTGCAGAAGATGCTGACGAATTTGAGCCGCTCAAGCACCGGAACATTCGGGTCAAGAGCCTCTTCAAGAACGCGACGGTCAAACTGCAGCCAGGAAAGCTCGCGGTTTTGCGTGTAGCTGTAGTCGCGCTTCTTGGGTTTTTTCGCCTCGATGGAAGCTATTAATTCCGCAGCTTCTTTTTCGAATGCATCGGTGGATCCACTCACCATATCTCTGCTCTCCTCATCATAAGCATGGCGTTAAAACATGCGGTCAAGCAACAAGTGCAAAACATCTGCATACGGACAATATTACTACATATACTCAGCTGCCGATTTGGCATTCGCGCTGCGCCGTCTAGGCTTTTCGCGTCGTGGTGGCAGAATGCCCCATTCTGCGAGTCGGCAGGGTGCTCCTCGCGTGTCGGCACGACGTGCCGACTCATCCCGAAAAACCTGTGCGCGTACGGACAGCTCGAAGAAAAACTTTTATTCAGATACTTAAACGCGATTCTCTTCTTTATAATTCGCATATGCATTTTTTGCCTTGGCGTTTTGACTCAGAGGAGATGTGGTCATAATGAAGACGAAGAGATTTGCTTTTGTTGCAATGATGGCGTGCGTTGCCGCGCTCTGCCTAGCGCTGTTTGGCTGCGGCGGAAACAATAAAGCGAATTTCGTCGGCGATTGGACGCTCGAAAGCATGTCGGATTCGTCTATGACCATCACGGGCGACCAGCTCAAATCGTTCGGCCTCGAAATCACGATGAACGTCAAAGACGATGGCACGGGCAAGCTCAATCTGATGGGCGAAACCATGGACTTCACCTGGGAAGCCAAGAGCGCGACTGAGATGTCTATCAAGAGCAAGGACACCACCGCATCGACGTTCAAATTGACAGACGGCAAGTTAACAGGAGAGCTGGAAAGCCAAAAGATTGTATTTGCAAAAGCCAAGTAGGCTTGTGAAATAAGAGGGGCGCAAGGCGTCGTCGCGTATGCGGCGACGCCTTTTTACTGCGATCCCGAGCGAGCGCCAGCGGCCCCATCCCGAGCGAGCGCGCAGCGGCCCCATCCCGAGCGCAGGCGCGAAGCGCCGGAGCCGGGGGATCTCACGCCGGGACGCAGCTCAACACGAGATTCTTCGACTCGCTCACTCTTACGGGCTCGATCGCTCAGAATGACATGCGCATTTAGGGACGGGCGGCTTCCTTTGCCTTGCGGCAACGCTCGTTGAATACGAAGCCTTCCATCCCAAACGGAATGTACTCGAGCGAATCCAAATCTTCCGGAAGGTACTTGAACAGGGAAAGCTCTGCTGTTTGCTCATGCGTAAACGGCCGCGCCGCCCGGACGGCCCGGCAGCCGTGGACCTTCGCCCCTTTCGCGCAGAGCCTCTCTTCGAATTCGGTTTTACAGCTTTCGATGCCATCGGCATGCATGTCAGTGCTCTTCCATTCGATGTCGTAGCCCGCAAGGTCAAACTGGACGAGCGAGAATTCGTAGAATGGGGCACTATCGGTTTTCATCTCGATCCAGCCGTTCTCCTCGAGCAGCGGCCTATAAGCAATGAGCGCATCTACGTAGGTGAGCCGTTCGTCGGCATGCTTTTTACGAGGGTGCGGCGTCGAGAAATTCAGATAGATACCGGCAAGCTCGCCTTCGTCAAAGTACATGCCGAGGTCTTCCGCATCTGCGAGCGCGAAAACGCAGTTGGCGAGCTTAAGCTCGCAGGCTTTCTGCGCTGCAAGCGCAATACAGGCCCTGTCAAAATCGAGGCCGACAAACAGCACGTCTGGATGAGCCTGGGCCTGGGCAATCGCAAACTGTCCCTTGCCGCAGCCCAAATCGAGGTGCAGCTCGCGTGCCTGCGGGCAATACGTATCGATCCAGTTTCCCCTGCGTTCGCACGCCTCGGTCTCGATTGCGCTTTCATAGAGCACGTAGCGCTCGTCGAGATTCTTGAGCGGACGAGCGTGCGGCCTGTGGCGCTTGCGTAATTCCATGACGTACGTGCCTTTCTCGTGTGTGACCTCATCTGGTGGGATGAGTCGGCGAGACGTTCCCGGGCGAGTTGCCATAACGTTCATCACAACTCATCACGAGCATTCCCGAAACTCATCCCGAGCATTCGAATTCAAGTAGAATAGCGCTCAACATGACAGGAAACCAGCTGAAAATACTCGCTCTGTTGACGATGACCATCGATCACATAGGCGTGGTCCTGCTTCCCCAATATCCCATTTTGCGTATCATCGGGCGTCTGTCCTACCCGATATTCGCATACATGATCGCTGAAGGCTGCTTCTACACGCACAACAAAAAACGCTACCTCGGCGGAATCGTTTTCCTCGGGCTTGCCTGCCAAATCGTGTTCTACGCCGCAATGGACAGCTTGGAGCAAAGCATACTCACCACCTTCGCGCTCGGCATCATCGTCGTGTACGCCCTGCAACTTGTAGATGAGAAACGCGATGCGGCGAGCGTGCTCGCGCTGATTGGCGCGCTGACATTGGGGGCATGCGTCTGCTTTGGCGTGCCGCGTCTGCTCGCGCATACGGACTATGTGATCGACTACGGTTTCACGGGCGTGCTCCTGCCTGCGATATGCTATATGCCGCGCATTCTATGTAAGCGGGCCGACGATACAAAACGGCGCTGGATTACGCTTGCGTTTTGCGCGGTCGGGCTTGTACTGGTAGCCCTCGAGACATCCCCGAGTTTCCAGATGACCCAAATCTGGTCTCTGCTTGCGCTCGTCCCGCTCGCGCTTTACAACGGCAAGCGCGGAACATGGCGCATGAAGTACCTGTTCTATGTATACTACCCCGCGCACCTTGTTGTCATTCAGGGCATATCAATGTTTCTAAGCTAGCGGTGTGCGCCGCTCGGGTTCCAACTCAATTTCAGCACACCTTTTGCCTCCAAGCCAAAAGGTGCACCGAATTTCTGCTCGCGCTGGAGCACCTTTCGCGTTCTGCAGCAAAGGTGCATTGGATTTGTGGCCAGGCCAGCACACCTTTTGCCTCCAAGCCCAAAGGTGCACCGGATATACCGTTAGGCTGGAGGCAGGCATCTGAACAGGCTCATCGCGCACAATGAGCTCATAACTTATCCCTTTCTCATCGCATCTTGCTGATAAAACAGAATTAGCATCGCGCTGATCAGGGGCGTGTCGTTGGTCCAGTCAAGGATGACAGACCCCGCTTGGCTGGCCCCAGTCATGTCGTTATGATTTAACAGGGAGCTGGCATAAACCCGCCACTTTTTTCGAATCACTGACGATTTCGCGATTTATTTCGTTCTCCTTGGCAAAAAAATCGATTTACTGACGATTTCTATGCAGCAAAAGCGGCAGCGAGAGAACCCGGATTATCAAAGGCCAAGCTCATGGGCATGGCAGATTCTGCCGCCAGCCAGGATGGAGCAGAAAATCGTCAGTAATTCGAAAAAAGTGACAGACATTTGGAAATAATCAGCAAAATCGTCAGTAAATCGAAATTCTTGGCACCAGCATTGCTTCTCTCTTAAGCCAGAATTGGCATCGCGCCAATCAGGGGCGTAACGTGGGCCGGCCAGTGGTGGCAGACCCTCTCGTTTGTCCCAAACCATGTCAATTCTGGATTAAGAGAGCGCCGCATTCCCATTTTCTGCTCATTTCTTGTCGTTGCTGGCAAATCACGAGCTTGGAGTATGATTGACTCGATACAGGAACTAACCTGGCAATCCATCGAACGGACAGCACATGAACGAAACGAATTCTTCCGAGCCGCGCCTCGCGCTGCTTATCGACGCCGATAACATCTCGGCAAAATATCTCTCCATCATCCTCAACGAAATCCCCCGCTATGGCGTGGCAACATACCGTCGCATCTACGGAGACTTCACCGACCCGCAGGCTGCCAAGTGGCGTACCAAGCTGCTCGATAATTCCATCTTGCCCGTGCAGCAGTTTTCCAACGTCAAAAGCCATAAGAAGGGCGAGAAGGCTGGCAAAAATGCCACCGATTCAACGCTCATCATCGACGCGATGGACATACTGTATGCCGGTCAGGTCGATGGCTTCATCATCGTATCTTCCGATAGCGACTTCACGCGCCTTGCCCAGCGTCTGCGCGAGAGCAGCATGATCGTCGTCGGTATGGGCCGCAACCAGACGGCGATTTCGTTCAGGCATGCGTGCACCAAATTCGTCAACATCGAATACCTCTACAATTTCGAGCAGAACCGCAGCGATGACGACCTCGACGAATACGAAGAGACAGAGAACGGGGCGGATAGCATCGAGACCACCCTCACGCTCGAGGATGTCGAGGCGGTCGTCGGCGGTATCATCCACAGTAACGACAACAAGGGGCGAAGTACCGAGCTTTCGCAGATCGGCGTCAGCCTCAATAACAAATTCCCCGATTTCGATGTTCGAAACTTTGGTTACAGCCAACTTTCCAAGTTCATCGACGATTTCGACCGCTTCGAGCTTGTCGCTACTGACGTTGGATACGACGTGAAGATCGCCGACACCCAGGGCAGCGTCAGGCAAATCGAGGAGTTTATGATTTCTGAGCTGGGCAAACGCAAGAACAAGAGCATGAGCATCTCGTCGCTTGCCTCCAAGGTCCATGACGAGTTCCCCAGCTTCAACATCAAAGACACGGGCTATTCACAGTTCTACAAGTTCGTGAATAGCATCGAGCGCATCCATGTGACAGGGACCACGCGCAAAACCGCCAAGCTCGTCTAGAAGCAGCTTGCGGGCGCACGTAGCGGGCGGGCTTCAGCCCGTCCGGGTGGCAGTCGTCGGGTTCACGCGCACGTCCGGGTGGCAATCATCGGGTTCGGGCGCACATACGGGCGGGCTTTAGCCCATCCGGAAAGCAATCGATGACTCGCGGCTCGCTAAAGCGCGCCCTCGCGAAATCATCTGGATATCAACCGCAATTTGTGGATGGAGCGGGCGTCCCTACTCTAGATATGCCCCCGTCTGGCGGTTCCAGAGACTCGCATAGACGCCGTCTGCCTCGATGAGCTCGGCATGCGTTCCGTCTTCTACAATCTTTCCGTGATCGAGCACAACCACGCGGTCAAGCCCCGCCACCGTCGAGAGCCTATGTGCGACGACGATTGTCGTGCGTCCGCGCATGAGCTTTTCGAGCGCGTCCTGCACGAGCTTCTCGCTTTCGGAATCGAGCGCGCTCGTGGCCTCGTCGAGCACGAGGATCGGGCAATCCGCCAGCATGGCGCGCGCAATGGCAATGCGCTGGCGCTGACCACCGGAAAGCTTGATGCCGCGTTCGCCCGTAATGGTCTCAAACCCCTGCGGTAGTTGCTCGATGAATTCGAGCGCATTGGCCTGACGAGCGGCTTCGACAATCTGCTCGCGCGAGGCATTTGGCCGCGAATACGCGATATTCTCTGCAATCGTGCGATGGAAAAGCAGCGCCTCCTGCGGCACATAGGCAACCTGTCGGCGCAGACTCTGCTGCGTACTCTTGGCGACGTTTTGCCCGTCTATGCAGATCTCGCCTTCCTGGATATCGGAAAGCCGCAGCAAAAGTTTGGTGAGCGTCGTCTTGCCAGCGCCGCTCCTGCCCACAAGTCCAATACGCTGGCCAGCGGGAATATGCAGGTTGAAATTGTCGAACACCTGCGTCTGCACGCCGCCATCCGAATACCAGAAATTGAGATTGTTGAAGTCGATGGCGCCCTCACTCACCACAAGCTCGCGCGCGTCGGGCTCATCGTCGACCAGACGCGGCTCGTCGAGCACGGCAGTCATGCCACTTGCATCGCCAAATGCTCGGTTGAAGCGCTGCAAGCCGTTATTGATGAAGTTGAACTGGTTGGTGACGGTGTAGGTGTACGTGAACATCATGACCACCGTACCAGCGGAGATGCCGAACCACGCATTGCCGCCGGAGATGAAAATGGAGACAACCGACATAATGACAAGCGCGATGCATGCCGTGAGAATGCCGCGCGCGAGTGACGCCCACATGCGCTTGGAATCGCGCTCGACTACTTCGCGGTTGGCCTTGTCGAAGAGCCCGCGTTCGTAATCCTCGCGCCCGGAGGTCTTTACCGCGAGAATGTTGGTAACGGCATCCGAGAGCTCGCCCGAAAGCTGGTTTTGCGCACCGGCCGCCTGCTCGTTGAGCGAGAGAATGCGCCGGTACATGAGATACGACACGATGGCGTAGACCACGAGTAGACTCATGAGAATGAGCACGTAGAGCGGCACGCGCGGGATGAGCAGCGTGCATGTGAAGACAACTGAGCAGATGACCGGCAAAAACGGGAACGTAATCGTCTCGAGCAGCTGGTTGTAGGCGTTCATGAACTTGGTCGTCTGGCTCACGAGCGTTCCGCCAAAACGGTTGGAATGAAAGGTCATCGACTGGTTGGCGAGCGAATCGAAGCACATGGTCGCGAGATCGTAGCTCGCAGCGATTTCGAGCTTGAACATGGTGTAGTCCTGCAGCTTGCTGAAGAGCTGCCCAAAGAGATTGATAAGGATGAGGGCGATGATATAGGGGCCGAAAACGGCGAATACCTCGTCTGCGCCCACGCCCCCTGCACTCACCTTGTCGACGATGAGGCTCATCACATAGGGATTGCCATACGAAAGCAGCGCCTGGAACCCCATCGACGAGAGGATGAGCCCAATGAACATGCCCAGATGCCTGCGCGTGACTATCCAGTAGTAATGCAGAGTGCGGCGCGTGAGCGAAACGCCCGATTGTGATGCCATATTCTGTTTCCTATCTCGCAAAGACAGTATGCGCTGCCAGGGGCCCGGTGCCCAAGCTAGCAGCGCATACCACTTGGGGCTTTAAACGATCTTTCCAGGGTTGAGTATGCCCTTGGGATCGAACGCAGCCTTGATGCCCGTCATGAGGCCCATGGCGGTGTCGCCCACGGATTGCTTCAAATACGCGCTCTTGGCAGCACCGATGCCGTGCTCGCCAGAAACCTGCCCGTTGAGTTCCGCACATTTGGCATACGAAGCATCCATGATCTGCTTATCGCGCGCGAGGAATTCGTCTTTTTCGAGGCTCGAAGAACAGCAGTAAATGTGCAGATTGCCATCTCCCGCATGCCCGAACGAACGAATGCGCAGACCGTGCACCTCTCCCTGCTCGTGCACAAAGCCCAGGAATTCCGGAATGGCATCGACCGGGACTACGACGTCCATCTCGTCGATGAGCTTTTCCTCGGCCTCGATGACGCTTAGAAACGCGCCGCGCAGCTCCCATATCTTACGCTTTTCCGGGCCTTCGAGAACAAGCGTGTCGAATGCGCCGGCCTCGTCCGCGAGCTCGGCGAGCGATTCAGCACGCTGATAAATCTCGTCCACATCGTTGCCATCGAAGGTGACGAGAATGTACGCACCGGCTTCTTGGCCGTTGACCGTGGTCGGGATGATATGGTTGCCGGTGTGCTCCGCAGAAGAATCGACGATGTCGCGCTCCATGAACTCGATGGACTGCGGGTCGAGTCCGGACAGCCTAATCGAGGGGACCGAGGCGATGGCCGCATGGATATCTGCAAACGGCAAAAGGAAGCTCACGCTTTCCTGTGGATTGGGAATGAGCTTGAGCGTGATCTCGGTGATGATGCCGAGCGTACCTTCCGAGCCAATCATCAGGTGAAGCAGGCTGTAGCCCGTGCTCGTCTTTGTCACGGGGCGGCCAATCTCGAGCACCTCACCACTTGGCAAGACAACGGTCATCGCGAGCACATAATCGCGCGTGGTGCCATATTTGACAGCACGCATGCCGCCTGCGTTGGTGCTCACGTTGCCGCCGATGGATGCAGTCTTCTCGCCGGGATCGGGCGGGTACATGAGGTCATGCGTCAGCGCGTCTGCAGCAAGATCGCACAGTCGCACGCCAGGTTGCACGCGCACAAAGAGATTCTTCATATCGTATTCGAGAATGCGGTTCATGCGCATCATGCAGATGATGACGCCGCCTTCGATTGCAACGCAGCCACTCACGAGGCCCGTGCCGGCGCCACGCACCGTAACGGGAATGTTCGCCTCTGAGCAGATGCGCATGACGGCGGAAACTTCCTCTGTGCTTGCTGGTTCGCATACGAGCTCAGGAGTCGACGAGCCGTAAATCGGCATTTCATCTCTCGTGAAATCCTCGTTAATGCTGTCTCCGATAAAACAATTCTCGGCGCCAACTGCCAACTCGATCTGTTGCACGATTTCCGGGGTGATTGTAGAAAACTGCGTCATGGTGTCCTCGCTTTTGCTCGAGTAATATCGGTCTCCATTATAGTGAATAGCATCCGACGATGCTGATCAGGCGAGCGCCCGGTGAGTCGCACGTCCCTCAATTAAGTGAGCGCTGGTATCTTAGAAATAAAGAATTGACGCTTCTTCTCCATAAAGCATAATAGGGTGCAATCATTGCCTCGGCAGGTAACTGAGAGGCGTTCGTCAACGTTTCGAGCGAAAGGCATCTCATGACTGCACAGGCGCGCGTATCATCGGTCAATATCTCCACGAAAAAGGGAACCCAGAAGACACCGGTCGATGGCCCCGAAGAGGTCGTCGAACAGTACGGATTCAAAAACGACGCGCATGCGGGGGAATGGCATAGGCAGGTTTCCTTTCTCGCTTCGGAATCCATCGACAAGGCCGAGGAGATGGGCCTTGACGTCGAAGAAGGCTCCTTTGGCGAAAACTTCACCACAGAAAACCTCGACCTTTCCGAGCTGCCGTTAGGGACCCAGCTCAAAGTAGGCGATGACGTGCTCGTCGAGATCAGCCAGATTGGCAAGGTGTGTCACACGCGCTGCGCCATCTATTACGCCGCCGGCGACTGCATCTTCCCGCGTGAGGGTATCTTCGGCGTGGTTTTGCATGGCGGCATGGTGCAGGAAGACGACGCAATCGAGATCGTGAAAATGGGCGATGGCAGCTGCGAGTTCTCCCCGCAAGAAGCGCTTGACGAAGTCGAAGCAGCTCGCATAGCGGGCACGCTCTAGGACGACCCGCCGCTAGCACACGCATCCCATAAGGCATCCCCACTAGCCCTTGAGCAGATCGCGCGATTCCTTCCAATCGGGCAGATACTTCGTCATAAGCGCGTGAAAGCGCGCGTTGTGGCTTGGCTCGAGCATATGCACGAGCTCATGCACCACCACGTACTCCAAACAACGCGGCGGGTACAAGGCAAGCCGTGTGTTTATGCAGACCCGCCCCGTCGCCGGCTGACACGAACCCCAGCGACTCTTCATATTGCGAAACGCGAGCTTTTTCACACGCACGCCTATGATGGGCTCCCAGGTCTCGAGCAGCACCCGTGTCGCCGCCTCCACGAGCTGCCGCCATTCGCGTTTTTCTTCCTCGCTTGCGTGCTCTGCTTGATACGTACGTGAATGCATCGCGCTCTCTTTGCGCGCCTTAATCCAGTCGAGGTGCTTTTCCACGAACTCGATGATATTGCGCTTTGGTTCGCGCAAAGAAGCCGACACGACGACGCTCGCATCGCCTGCAACCCTCAGGCGTATGCTGCGCATTCTCTTGCGGCGCACAATCTGGACCTCGAGCCCCGCTATATCTATAACCTCATTTTGCATATCGATAATGATACGCCACCCAAAGCAACACCCGCGATGTACAATACCGATATGGCAAATCAGCTAACAAACAATGTGTTCGACACCGCGCTGATCTTCGAAGGCGGAGGCATGCGGGCAAGCTATACCTGCGCCGTCGCTAACGTCTTGATTGAGAACGGCATCTTCTTCGACAACGTCTACGGACTTTCCGCCGGCGCGAGCAATACGGTTAACTACGTCTCGCGCGATACGGACCGTATCCGCCGCTCGTTCGTCGAACTCGTCGAAGACCCCAATTTTGGCGGCATCGACACCTTCTTGCAGCATAAAGGGTACTTCTCTGCAGAATACATCTATCAGGAAGCTGGGCTGCCGGGGCAGTTCCTTCCCTTCGATTTCGAGACTTTCTGCGCGAATCCCGCGAAAGTCACCATCGAGTCGTTTGCGCGCGATACAGGCGAAAGCGTCTACTGGACCAAAGACGACATGCCCACCCTCCCCGACCTCATGATTCGTGTGCGCGCCTCCTCCACCCTACCTTTTGTCATGCCAGCGCCGAACGTAGACGGAGAATTCTTCTATGATGGCGGTCTCGGCGAAGGCGCCGGTTTTCTGTTGCCCAAGGCAAAGCGCGACGGATTCACACGTTTCTTCATCGTGCGGACGCGTCCGCGGGAATACCGAAAGCAGATTCCACACGGGCTCGCAAATTCGCTTGTGAACACTTCGCTTTGGGGACGTCCACATGTGGTGAAAGCGTTGAACGACCGCTGGTGGAAGTACAACCAGATGTGCGATGAAATCGAGCGTTTGGAGCAGGCTGGCCAGGCGTACGTGTTCTACGCGAAGGGCATGGACGTAAGCAGCGCCGAGACCGACTTCTCGAAACTCGCCGCAAGCTACGAGATGGGCTATGCGCAAGCGCAAGAAGAGCTCCCCAAGATGAAGGCCTTCCTCGGACTATAATCCGATAACCGCAATATAAAACGGGCCTGCATATGCAGGCCCGTTTTTTCAAGCAGCATGCTTCTCGACTGCTACATGCAGGTGTAGCCACCATCAACGGGAAGGTTGACGCCGGTGACATACGTGCTCGCAGGGCTTGCCAAGAAGATGGTCGCCGTATCGAGCTCGCCTTCGTTGCCATAGCGCTCCATGGGGATCATGGTCTTTGCATTGGCCTGGAAGAAGTCGCTGTCGAGCGTTTCCTGGGTAAGCGGGGTGTAGAAGTAGCCCGGGCAAATGGAATTGACCGTGATATTGTACTTGCCCCACTCGGCCGCGAGTGCGCGGGTAAGATTAACCACGCCGCCCTTGGCTGCATGGTAAGGAGCAGAGCCGGCGACCTTGTTGCCCACGAGGCCGTACATGGAGGCGATGTTGATGACGCGGCCGTACTTGGCGGGAATCATGGCCTTCTTTGCAGCAGCGCGTGCAACCTTGAAGGTGCCGAACAGGTCGATTTGCATCTCACCGTCGAATTGCTCGTCGGTGATGTCTTCTGCCGGAGCAACAGCGCCGGTGCCGGCGTTGTTGATAACGATATCGATGCGGCCGAATTTCTCGAGAACCTCGTCAATAGCCGCTTCGACGTTTTCGGTGCTGGTGATATCGCATTTGATAGCAGCAGTCTCCACGCCAAATTCGTCCGCGATCTCTGCGGCGACAGCGTCGATTTTCTCCTGGCGACGAGCCATGACGACAATTTTTGCACCCTGGTTGGCGAGTGCTTTTGCCATCTGGACTCCAAGGCCACCCGAAGCACCGGTGACAATGGCGACCTGACCGTCAAGACCGAAATAACTCTTCTTAGACATAACGCAATCCAATCTCTCGTACACGGGCGTTCCCCGTGCGCATCAGTATAGAAGAGAATAGTGAAGAAAAATGGGAACTTGCTGATTTTGTATTATTCAATTTGGAGCCAATAGTCTGCGCGCAAGTGCAGTTCCATAGACAAAGGGAGCATCACCCTTTTGTCCGAGGGAGCCAAAGCCGAGGAATCTCATATTGAGC
>CACZSV010000059.1 GCA_902783925.1 uncultured Coriobacteriaceae bacterium | reverse complement strand
TTGCATACATTTTGCACGATGCTGAAGACCTCGTGTGGAAGCGACCCGCCGTTGGTATCGCACAATGTGAGTGTGGTCGCTCCGCCATCTGCGGCGGCACGTAACACGGATAAAGCGAAATCCGGATGCGCCTTATAGCCATCGAAAAAATGCTCGGCATCGAATACGAGCTCGTCTAGTCCGCCATCGCGCAAAAACGCACAGGACTCGCGCACGATCCGCTCGTTTTCTTCTGCTGTCGTTTCGAGTGCACGCGTCACATGCTCGAGAGACGCCTTGCCAACGACTGCGGCAACGGGTGCCTTGCTTGCGAGAATGGCCTGGAGACCATCGTCTTCGCGAGCATGCCTGCCTTTTCGGCACGTGCTCCCAAACGCAACAATCTTCGCATGCGAAAAGCCGGCGTTGCGGGCTTGCGCAAAGAATTCGTCGTCTTTAGGGTTGCTTCCGGGAAAGCCACCTTCTATATAGTGAACGCCGAGTTCCTCGAGACGAGCAGCGACGCGGAGTTTGTCGTTGAGCGAAAGTGCAACGCCCTCGCGCTGCTCTCCGTCCCGTAAGGTGGAATCGTAAATTGTTACCATGGCGTCTCCTTTTGCGTAATGCCCGCAAAGTATATCAGCTGCCACTCACGATTAGTTCTTCGCCCAGCATGTATCTTCTGGATTTCAAGATACAATGACTTAAACGAAGCAAGGCGGCTCATCCCGCGTAAACGAAGAAAAGGAGCGTGCCGGATGGCGCAGGGCAAACACTCCAAAAATCGCATGAACTCGCAATCAAAGGGCGTCATTATTGCTGTCGTCGCCATTATCCTTGCGGCGCTCATTATCGCAGGCGCGCTTCTCGTGCAGTGCACAGGGCAGCAGACGGCTATGCAATCGAGCAGTTCGCAGTCGAAAAGTGCGAGTTCCAAAGCCACGTCGGGCAGCTCCTTCGGCATCACAAGCGGCGCCTCGCCAACGGGAGAGATGTCGCCCGAAATGGCCACTGCCAAGACGAACGTCGAGGGTATTGTCGCTCAGTATGGGTACAGCGTCGCAGTTGCCGTCGTTCCCCTTGATGGCACACGGGGCTTTTCCATCAACGGCGATGAGAGATTCGTTGCCGCTTCTATGATTAAGCTGCTCATTCTTGCCGAATACGCCAGTCAAGTCCAAGCTGGCACCTTGGACCCCAATGCCACTCGGAATATCAGCGCAGATGAAATAGTCGGCGGAACGGGGGAAATCCAGAACCGGGGCGCCGGAGCGTATACATACGGCGATCTTGCGCTTTTCATGATTATGTACAGCGATAACACGGCAACAAACGCCCTTATCGAAACGCTTGGTGCCGATAATATCAATATGAAGGCGAGCGAGTTGCAGCTTGGGAACACGCATCTGAACCGCAAGATGATGGACTTGGACTCAAATGTCGAGAATTACACCAGCGCCAACGACGCGGCCACGATTCTCGTTCAGATAGCGAATGACGAACTGGCCAGCCCATCCATTTGCGATACGCTTGAAGGGTATCTGCTCAGGCAAACAGATTCGCTCGGGCTCACCCAGGGTCTACCCGCTGGAATCAAATTCGCTCATAAAACCGGGTCGCTCGACCCGATTCGCCATGACGGTGGCATCGTTTTCGCAGATAAACCATATGTTATCGTTGTGCTCACGAGCCTTGGCACAACGGGCGCCAACGCGCTTATGACCAACGTTTCCGATGCGGTCTACCGTGCGCTGGAATAAAGAGGACGCCTTGTTGGACGGATGAGTTGACAGGACACCAACTCATCCAAAATGAACCATGCGTCATGCCGACTCACCCTGCCGACACCATTTACCGTGTTCCGACACAGGCGAATAGTTCGAGGAGTAACAGACCCCATCTTTCATTCGGAATGCGGGGCTTACGCCATCCGTGCTAGTATGCGTTCGAGGAAACCAAGCGCATAGGAAGGGGTGGGCATGGCTTTTGACGTAAGTGCTATTAATCCGCTGGGTTTTGGCTGCATGCGTTTCACGGGACGCGAAGACAACACCATCAGCACTGAGTACACATCGCAGATGATTGACCGCTTTCTCGAGGCGGGTGGAAACTACTTCGACACTGCATGGGCCTATCCCAATAGCGAAGCTGCCCTTCGCGAGGCGCTTGTCAAGCGGCATCCGCGCGATTCGTTCATGATCGCCACTAAATGTGTCGCCTGGGGCAATTACTGCAATGGCCCCGAAGATCTCGAAAAGCAGCTGCAGGAATCGCTTCAGAATCTCGGGGTCAATTATGTTGATGTCTATCTCATGCACAATCTCGGCGGCGTGCGTACCGCCGGTTTCGAGAAGAACAACGCGTGGGAATTCGTCAAATCCGTGAAGGAACGCGGCCTTGCCAAGCACATTGGCTTTTCCGCCCATTGCACGCCCGAAGAGCTCGAGCAGTTCTTGCAGGACTACCCCGAGGCCGAAGTCGTTCAGCTGCAGGTCAACTATCTGGACTGGGAAAGCCCGTCGTTCCGCGAACGTGAGTGCGTGGAGATAGCCCATGCTGCAGGCAAACCGATTATCGCCATGGAGCCCGTAAAGGGCGGATTGCTCGCAAACCCACCAAAGGCGGTTTGCGAGATCCTCGACAAGGAGATGCCCAACGATTCGTACGCTACGGCCGCGCTGAGATTCGCAGCGAGCGCACCTGGCGTTGCCATCACGCTCTCCGGAATGAGCACTACCGAGCAAGTCGAGGACAATTGCCGCGTTTTCTCCGATTTCAAACCGTTCACCGCCGCCGAGCAAGATGCGGTGAAACGCGCGCAAAAAGCTATGGAAGAAAGCGGCATAGTACCTTGCACCGGCTGCGATTATTGTGCGAAGGTCTGCCCGCAGGGCATCGGTATTTCCGGCTCTATGACGGCGTTGAACTATTACATCAACTTCGACGATGCCGTAGCGGCCGCATATCAGCTGGGTTTTGTGGTCCGTTTCAACGCTGGAAAGAAGCTTCCAGATGAATGCATTCGTTGCGGTGCGTGCGAAGATGTCTGTCCGCAGGGCATCAAGATCCTGGATTGCTTCGATCGCATTGCAGAAGAGATTGTTCCTCATCGCAAGACAAGCGTGCTCATGAAGTAGGGACGCGCCCACACCAAACAATGGCTGGGGACAGATGTCTGCAAGGCAGGGGTCTGTCCCCTTTGTATGTTGCTGCCTTGCGTGCGAGAAAGGGGACCGTGGAGAAAGGGGACAGACCCCTGTTGGAGCCGGGTGATTTTAGCCACTGACAGTCGAATAAAAATAGCCGCTGGCTAGCCGAAGGAAAACGGCCATCGCGCTCTGAT
>CACZSV010000058.1 GCA_902783925.1 uncultured Coriobacteriaceae bacterium | reverse complement strand
GATGCGTTCTTCGAGGACGTGCTCATCATGGACGAGGATGTCAAGCTGCGTGAGAACCGCCTGCGATTGCTCAATGCGTTTGTAGGCGTATTCGCGAACGTCGCTGATATCGGAAAGCTCGCCAAAAAGTAGCAGGGCCTGGCGGCGTGTTGTTACCTACGCCGTACGGACGCTCCTCTGAACCGATGCCGTACGGGCGCTTTTCAGGGCGCCCGTGAACGCTGGGCGCAGCCGCGCATACCGCCTCTGCGCATGTAAAGGTGTACCGCGAAAGCTGCGAATCCAGCACACCTTTGCAGCTGGGGGCAAAAGGTGTACCGAAAACGATCTGAATTCAATACACCTTTATTGCTGGAGGCAAAGGGTGTACCAGCATCGTGTCGAATTCAGCACACCTTTGCTCGAATCTCTGAAAGCTAGGTATGAAACCACTTCGAAGGGTATACTCGAAGCGTTCTTGAGAAACATCATGCGAGAAAGATGCGAAATGGAACGACAGAATAAGGCGAAACTCCCCACGATCCATGTTATCAGCGATTCAATGGGGATCACCGCAAGGACGCTCACGCGCGCTGCTACCAGTCAGTTTGGAAACCCGGACCCGAAAATCGAGCTTCTTCCCAATGTGCAGAGCTTCGAGCAGGCACGCAAGTTTCTGGAAGACCAGCGTGTGACCCATATGCGCTTGTACGGCGATGATCGTATCCTGTTGTTCTACACGCTCGTGGAAAGCGAGCTAAAAGAGGAGCTGAAGGCATATATTGCAAAGAACCCGAACATTGTCGCTGTCGATCTTATCAGCGATGCCGTGCATGCGATAAGCGAGGTTTCGGGTTGCGAACCAACATATGGCCCTGGTGGCACGCACGTGACAGACGCGCATTACTTCCATCGCATCTCCGCGCTCGAGTTCACCATCGCGCACGATGACGGGCAGCGTCCGCAGGACCTTCCGCAGGCAGATATCGTCATCCTCGGCGTTTCGCGTACGAGCAAGACGCCGACCTCCATCTATCTTGGGCAGCAAGGCTATCGCGTCGCGAATGTGCCGCTTGTGCCCGGCGTGCAACTTCCCGAAGAGATTTACCAGGTGAACAGATCGCGCATTTTTGGCTTGATGACGTCACCCGACGTGCTCGTGGGTATTCGCCGAACACGTATGGGGTCACTTACCGGTTCGTCGGATCGTTATGCAAGCTTTGAGAAAGTGCGCGAGGAACTCGATCACGCGCGCATGATAATGCGCGGACTTGGCTGCCTCGTGATAAACACGGAAGACCGTGCGATCGAGGAAACGGCGCAGGAGATTATTCGGCGCTACGACGCGATTTTCTCATCATCAACAGAATACATGTAGCTTTTGCGCTTGGCGTTTGCCCCGCAGCTGCCGCGCCCTAAGACGACGAGCGGGTAGCGAGCGCATGAGCGGGCATACCATGCGGGTGCATGTGTCCCGCCGCATCACCATGCGCGAGATCCTTCGACTCGCTCTCTCTTCGGGCTCGCATAGCTCAGGATGACATTATTTGGTTGGAAAAGAAAACCGCCGGGTTCGTATGAACCCGGCGGCCTCGTGTTCTAGCAGCTTCTTACAGGCGCTTTCTACCAGCTAAGGTCTTCGCCTTCTGCCTTGCCGCGGCCGGTGAGCTTGTCGAGAACCATCTTCTGCTCGATCTGTGCGGCGATCTGCTTGGTGTGGATAACCGCATCAGGATTGACCGAGATGGAATCGATGCCGCTCTTGATGAGGAACTCGCAGAACTCGGGATAGATGCTCGGGAGCTGACCGCAGATGGATACGGTCTTGCCGTCTTTGTGCGCGACCTCGATGAGGTGGCGGATAGCACGCTTGACAGCGAGGTCACGGCCGTCGGCAACGCTCTGGATAATCTCGTTGTCGCGATCGAGGCCCAAGATGAGCATGGTGAGATCGTTGCTGCCGATGGAGTAGCCATCGATAAACTCATTGAACTGATCTGCGAGGATGATGTTCGAGGGAATCTCGGCCATGAGCCAGACCTTGAAGTCCGGGCCGCGGCGCAGGCCTTCTTCGGCCATGATGCCTGTGACAATCTTAGCCTCTTCGACGGTGCGGCAGAACGGAATCATGACCATGAGATTCTTGAGGCCAAACTCCTCGCGCACCTTCTTGATGGCCTGGAGCTCGAGCTTGAAGGCGGGCAGATAATCGGGGTCGTAGTAGCGGGAAGCGCCACGCCAACCCAGCAGCGCGCTCGGCTCTTCGGGCTCGTACTTGTCGCCGCCGGTAAGGCCACGGTACTCGCTCGATTTGAAATCGGAGAGGCGCAGGACGACCTGGCGCGGTGCGAGAGCGGCAGCGACTTTGCGCATACCTTCTGCCAGCTTCTCGACGGCTTCGTCGGCGCGACCGGTCTCGATGAGATGCATGGGATGCTCGTGGATGAAGGTCGTCCAGATGAACTCTTCGCGCATGAGGCCGACGCCGTCGCATGGGAGCTTGCCATGCTTTTCTGCCAGGTCGGGGTTGCCGAGGTTCATGTAGATCTTGGTGCCGGTAACCGGTGCGACATATGCCGCGGTGGCGGCAGGTGCGTCTGCGGCGGCGGCTTCCTCGACCATGCTCTTGACGATGCCGTCATAGACGGTGCCGTTCGTGGCATCGACGGTGATTTCCTGGCCGTCCTTGATGGAGGCGGTTGCCTCCTGCGAGCGGCTCGCCGTGCCGACGATGCAGGGAATGCCCATTTCGCGCGAGACGATGGCCGCATGGCAGGTCATGCCGCCGGCGTCGGTGACGATGGCCTTTGCCTTCTGCATGGCGGGAACCCAGTCGGGTGCGGTCATGGTCGTGACGAGGATCTCGCCGTCTTTGAACTCGTCAATCAGGGACGGGTCTGTGATGACGTGGGCCTTGCCGGCAACCTTGCCCGGAGAGGCGGGCAGGCCGGTCACGATAACATCAAGGTCCTCGGTGCCAGCGCCGTCATCGGCCTCGGGCACGTCACCTTCTGCTTTCTTGCGCGACCAGACGGTCTCGGGACGGGCCTGGAGCAGCCAGACCTTGCCGTCGCGCTCGTCGATGCCCCACTCCATGTCCATATAGCAGCCATAGTGCTTTTCGAGCTGTTTGGCGTAGGTGGCGAGTTCCTTGACCTGCTCGTCGGTGATTGCCTGCAGCTTGCGCTCTTCTGCGGGAACCTCGACTTCTTCGACATCGCCTTCTGGCTTGCGAATCATCTTGATGTGCTTGTCGCTGATGATGCGGCGCGTGATCTCCATCGATTCTTTATCGACGACGAAGTTATCCGGCGTGACGGCGCCCTGGACGACCATTTCGCCCAAGCCGTAGGAACCTTCGATGGTGACGACCTTGTCGTTGCCGTTGGTGACGTCAAGCGAGAACATGACGCCCGATGCCTTGGAGAAGACCATCATCTGAACGGTTGCGGAAAGCGCGATCGACAGATGGTCGAAGCCCGTCTTCTCGCGGTAGTAGGTTGCGCGGTCCGTGAAGGTGGATGCGTAGCATTCCTTGATCTTTTGCACGACCATGTCCGGGCCATGCACGTTGAGGTATGTGTCTTGCTGGCCGGCGAAGCTGGCATCGGGAAGGTCTTCTGCAGTTGCGGAAGAGCGAACGGCGACGAACGGATCGTCTTGCTTCCTCTTCTTGCCGAGCTCCTCGTAGGCCTTCTTGATCTCCTTGACGATATCCTGAGGCATATCCTGGGCGACGATCATCGCGCGGATATTGTCCGTCACTTCGCGCAGTAAAGCGGAATCCTCGACGTCGGTGAGTTTGGTAAGCTCTTCTTTGATACGATCTGCCAAGCCGGTCACTTCCATGAAGTGACGATACGCGTACGCCGTGGTGGCAAAACCATAGGGCACGGGGACATCGGTCTTCGATGTCATTTCTCCAAGTGAAGAAGATTTGCCACCCACAATTTCAACGTCTTCGCGTCGAAGCTCGTCAAACCAAAGAACATATGCCTTTTCACGATCCATCGCGGATAACCTTTCTATCTAGAGGGATGATTTATTGCGGCATCCCCATTTCCGTCGCAAGTATTATAGGGTATTTGACATGCTCAAAACATGGGTTTGCGGTAAGCGTCATGATTTGTATGCGCAAAATGTAAGTTGTTTGAGCGTAAGGCGATTTCTAACGTACAATAAGAGTTTGTATGCTGATAAAGCCGTAGAGGAGCAGAATTATGGCTGAAACAATAGCGGGCGATCTGGCTATCGCCGAAGATGTCATCACCGATCTGGCGGGGTACGCCGCTCTCGAGAGCTATGGGGTCGTCGGCATGGCGACGCCCACGCTTTCCGACGGTATCGCAAAGCTGCTTCCCGCAAGCCGCCTGCGCCGCGGTGTCAATGTGGAGAGAACGGACGAGGGCTCCGATATCGATTTGTATGTCATCATCGAGCACGGCACGAATCTCGCCGAGGTGAGCCGCATGCTCGCAGAGAAAGTCAAATTCACCATCGAGGACTCCACGAACACGGCAGTGCACGCAGTGAACATTCACGTTCAGGGCATTAAGGTCCGAGATTAAAAACTATTAGAAACCAAAGAGAGAGATTTTGCAGAGGTCCAATACATGAACATAAGCGATCTTCGCGTATGCATTACTGCAGCCGCCTCCGAGCTTTCCGCACGCAAAGAAGAGATCAATAGGCTCAATGTGTTTCCCGTTCCTGATGGTGACACGGGCACGAATATGTCGCTTACCATGGAATCGGTGGTGCGCGAAATCGAGGCATTGCCCGCTAATGCGGATGGTGCAGCGCTGCGCAAAGCCGTGACGCATGGTTCGCTCATGGGTGCACGCGGCAATTCGGGCGTCATCACGAGCCAGATCTTGCGCGGTATGTGCGAAGGGCTCGCCGATGCCCAACAGCTTGACACGCCGACTATTTCAAATGCCATGAAGCGCGCTGCCGAAGTCGCCTTCCAGGCCGTGCGCAAACCGGTCAAGGGTACGATTCTCACCGTACTCGAGGATTGTGCGTTCGTGGCCGAGCAGTGCGAGAAGCAGGGTCTCGACGTCGTCAGCACGCTGCACGTGATTTCGGACGAGGCGCTCGCTTCCGTCAAGCGCACACCGGAATTACTGCCCGTTCTCAAGGAGAACGGCGTCGTCGATTCCGGCGGCTTTGGTCTCACCATACTCATTCAGAGCTTTGTTGCCGCCGTCACGGGCGAGCAGGCGCATCTGGCTTCTTCCGAGGACTTCACGCATGCGGAGGCCAAGGTCGCTATCGAGCACGTGCGCGACTGGGCAGGCTCTAAATATATGTATTGCACCGAATTCCTCTTCCACAGCGCCGATGTCGACACGGCCGCAGCCCTCGAGTTTCTGGCAGGCCTGGGCGATTGCGAACTGCTCGTCGGCGCGCATCCGGATTTCAAGGTCCATGTTCACACGGACACGCCGGGTACGGTTTTGAGCTACATGACAGAACGCGGACAGGTGTCCGAGGTGTTCATCCACAATATGGTGCTCGAAAGCGAAGAGCGCGCCGATGGCATTGCCGCTGACGAAGCCGCAGCCGAGCAAGCCGAGAAAAAGCCGATCGCATTTATTGCCGTCGCGGCGGGCAGTGGCATGGCGAATATCCTGAAGTCGCTCGGCGTCGATTACGTTGTTTCGGGTGGCCAGACCATGAACCCCTCCACGAAAGACTTGCTCGATGCAATCGACCAGATCAATGCGGAATCCGCGATCTTACTGCCCAACAACAAGAACATCATCATGGCTGCGCAGGCCGCTGCGGAAAACGCGGAGATCCCGTGTGCCGTTATTCCGACCAAAAACGTCCCGTCATCGTTTACCGCGATGTTTGCCTCGGATGTGAATGCGTCGCTCGAGGAGAACGTCGAATCGATGACAGAGGCGCTCGAGGGCGTGAAGTGCGGCGAGGTGACAACCGCGATCAAGGACTCCAAGACCTCCGATGGCACCGAGATTCATCCCGATGACTACATCGGTATTGCCGAAGGCTCTCTTGACGCCGTTGGTTCGAGTGTCGAAGAGGTCACGCTCTCGCTTATCGATGAGCTCGATGACGATATGGATACGCTCACCTTGCTCGCGGGCGAAGATTATTCGCAGGAAAGTCTCGATGCGCTTGTCGAGCAGATCGAAGAGCGTTTCCCCGATCTGGACATTGACGCGCAGCGCGGCGAGCAGCCCCTGTACCCCATCGTCTTTTCGTTGGAATAGGCTGCTGAACCGCCAGAAGAGACGTACAATCTTTGCCACACGAGAGATGAGGGTTTACAGATATGGAAAAGATAGCCATTGTCACCGATAGCTCCTGCGATGCATCCGATGCAGAGCTTGCCGAGATGGGTGTCGTGTGTGTGCACCTGAATGTTCAGAAGGCCGACGGGACACCGTTTCCCGAGGATAACAGCTCCGAGAACATAGAGGCTTTCTACGACTACATCTCTGAATGCAAGGACCTCCCTTCGACATCGTGCCCGCCACCGACCGCTTTTTCGCAGGTGTATTCGAAGCTTGCAGACGAGGGCTTTACCCATATCATTTCTCTGCATATGCCGCATGCAATGTCGGCGACTGTCGATGTCGCGGGCATCGCGGCAAAAGAGTCACCCCTGCCTGTCGATGTGATCGATACTCAGTGCAATACGGTCGGGCAGTACTTATTTGTGCGCCGCGTGGCGCAGCTGCGCAACGCCGGTGCTACACGTGCAGAGCTGCTCGAGGCGATTGAGGAGCTCATCGGCAAGACGAGCGTGTGCTTCATGCTCGATACGCTCAAGTGCTTGGTGAAGGGCGGCCGTACGGGCAAGGCGGTTGGCCTTGCGGCAACGCTGCTCAATATCAAGCCGCTGCTGACGGTGGATCCAACGGGCGAAGTCGATATGTTCGGCAAAACGAAGTCGGTTAAACGCGCCGCCTCTAAGCTTGCGGATCACTACCTCAAGTTGCAGGACAAGTTCGGCCCGCTCGAGTGCTGCTTTGTGCACACGCGCAATCTTCCCGGAGTCAATCTGCTGCGCGAGGCCCTTCTCGAGCGCAACGTTGACCTTCTGGAAGTCGGGGTGCGTCAGGCCGGTCCGGTCATCACCACTCACGTGTGCACGGGGTGCTTTGGCTTTGCCTACATCCCGCGAGCAACGGTATGACCGCTCGCGATGATGCAAATTTCCTGCTCGCCGCTCCGGTCGAGAAGGTGCGTGCTGTAAGCCCCGCGCGTGCAAAGAACCTCGCGAAGATGGGCATACGTACTGTCTCGGACCTGCTTCAGAATTACCCGCATCGTTATATCGACCTTTCGCATACGGCGAGTATCGCACGTGCGCAGATTGGTGAATTCGTCACCATAGTCGGGCAGGTCGACGAAGTGGTGCAAAAGCAGCCGCGTCCGCGCATGGACATTCTCGAAGTATCGCTCTTCGATGGTTCGGGCATACTAATGGCTGTCTGGTTCAGGCAGCCTTGGATGGCCAAGCGCTTTGCAAAGGGCATGCGCGTTGCTTTTTCAGGCAAAATCGGTTTCGAATACGGTTTCAAACGCATGAATTCTCCGCTCGTGGCGTTTCTCGACGACGCGGAAAAGGGTGCGACCGATGCAGTGCAGCTCCATAGCGTGCATCACGCGACAGAAAACGTCTCAGCGACCTGGATGCGTCGCTTTATCGCCAACGCGCTCGAGCAGACGGCGGATCTGTCAGACCCGCTTCCTGCGGATTTACGTGTATCGCGTAATCTCATCAGCAAGAAGGCGGCGTTGCGCCAGATTCATTTTCCCCATGATAAAAAGGAGCTTGCCGAAGCGCATGCACGCATCGCCTATGAAGAGGTGCTCTGCCTACAACTCGAAATGATGATGCGCCGCAACGACGAGACGAGTGTCGGTACGCCGCACGAGCATACGCCGGGCGAGCACGTTCGTGCCCTGCGCAAGGCCTTGCCGTACGAGCTCACCGACGAGCAGGAGCAGGCTGTCGAGGAAATCTCGCGCGATATGTGCGCGTCTACATGTATGAATCGCATGCTCTTGGGCGATGTCGGAACAGGAAAGACCGTCGTTGCTGCCTTTGCCTTGGCGCTCGCGGCAGACAGCGGTCTTCAAGCTGCGATGATGGCTCCCACCGAGGTTCTTGCTCGTCAGTACGCGCAAAAGATGGGGCCGCTTTTCGATACCTGCGGCATAAGCTGGGGCATTCTCACGGGAGCAACGTCAGCTCAGGAGCGCGAGACCCTGCTCGAAGAAGCCGTATCCGGTACCTTGTCCGTGCTGTTTGGCACGCATGCCCTGATAGAGCCCGACGTGCAATTCGCGCATCTTTCGCTTTGCGTTATCGACGAGCAGCATAGATTCGGCGTGAACCAGCGGGCTAGGTTGCGCATGAAAGGGGAGTGCTGCGACCTTCTCGTCATGACGGCGACACCCATTCCGCGCACGCTCGCGCTTACGCTCTATGGCGATCTCGAGACGAGCTATATCCGCAGGCGTCCTGCCTCGCGCCCGCCTACACAGACCTGCGTGGTCTCGCGACATGCGCGGGGGCGCGCGTACGAGGAGATACGTCAGGCTCTCAAAGAGGGAAGACAGGCGTATGTCATATGCCCGCTTGTGGGGCTTTCGCGCAAGAAGCGCGCGGAGCATGCGGAATCCGGGCAGATGGCGGCTTCGCTGCGAGGCGGAGCAGACATCGCCGACCCCAAAGCCGCAGAGCAAGAGGCTGCCCATCTGCAGCGTGATGTGTTTCAAGGATATACAGTGGGTTTGCTCACGGGGCATATGACATCTGCAGAAAAGCAGCAGGTCATGCATGATTTCCATGAGGGAAACATCCATGTGCTGGTTGCGACGACGGTCGTGGAAGTCGGCATTGACGTTCCAAATGCGACCATGATGATGATCGAAGATGCCGAGCGCTTCGGCCTTTCGCAGTTGCATCAGCTGCGCGGGCGCGTGGGGCGCGGCCAGTACCCGGGCAAGGTGTTTCTCGTGGCAGATCCCGGTAAAGAAGACACCGAGGTGCAGGCGCGTATGGATGCCCTCGTGAGCACGACAGATGGCTTCGAGCTTGCGCAGGCGGATCTCGTGGCACGGCGTGAAGGCGACGTGCTCGGAGACCGGCAGCATGGGGCTGCAACACTCAAGCTCGTGAACGTCATCGACGATGAGAAGCTTATTTCCTTTGCGCACGAAGACGCTCGTGCCCTGCTTGCGCACGACCCGCATCTCGAGGCTCCTCAAAATCGGGCGTTGCATCGCGAGATTCAGCGGGTATTTGCGCACTACGATGAGACGACGACGAAGGGAGCGTAGCGATAATGCGGATAGTGGCAGGAGAGCTCAAGGGACGGGTGATTTCCAGCCCGAGTGAATCGACAACGCGGCCGACGACGGACCGCGTGCGCGAGTCAATCTTCTCGTCCGTGTACTCGCGCCTGCCTGAACTCGACGAGGTTCGCGTGCTCGATGCGTTTGCCGGCAGCGGCGCGCTGGGTATCGAGGCGATTTCGCGTGGGGCAAAAGAATGCGTGTTCTTCGAGCGCGATCATGCGGCTCGAAGGGTCCTTGAGAGCAATCTGAAGAGCCTGGGGCTGGGCGCAGGCCGCGCGCAGATACGTCCGCTTGATGTGTTCGAATGCGCGCAGCTCGGCGGTCCGTTCAAGCTCGTCTTGCTCGATCCTCCGTATGCGTGCGACGCAGGCGAAGTGCGCGGACTACTGTATCGGGCTGCACAATCCGGCGAGCTCGACGAGGCATGCGTTGTCGTCTACGAGCATGCTATCGCAAACAAGCAAGAGGTCGCGGACGCGTTTGCAGATGACGCCGCGTTTGCACTAACGGGCCAAAAAAAATATGGCAAAATCGGTGTGTCGTACTTCAGATACAGCGGATGCGAGGATTAACATGCGAAAAGTGCTGGTGCCTGGGACGTTTGACCCTATAACATTGGGGCATCTGGACGTTATCAGACGTTCGAGCCAGATGTTCGATGTCGTCGTCGTGGGAGTGGCGGCTTCAAAGAACAAAGGCGCCGGCCCGCTTTTCTCGCTCGAAGAACGTGTTGCCCTAGCACGCGAGGCAACCAGCGAACTCGACAATGTTGAGGTTACCTCGTTCGACAACCTGCTCGTCGATTTCGCCACGTCAATAGGAGTGGCTGCCATCGTGAAAGGCCTGCGCGCCACGACGGATTTCGAATACGAGTTCCAAATGGCGATGCTCAACTACCGCCTCAAGCCCGCACTCGAGACGCTGTTCGTGATGTCATCACCCGATTACATGTACGTCTCCTCTTCGATTGCCAAGGAACTTGCGTCGCTTGGCGGCGACACGACGGGCATTGTGCCTGCATGTGTCCAGGAGGCGTTGCGCAACAAGCTCGGATCGCGGTAACACCTTCGGGGTGAGTCGACAGGACGCTTTTCGCAATTCACGCTTTGCGTGGCGCGTCCGCTCATGCGCTCGTTACCTGCGGCTTGCAGCGGAGTAAGCAGCGGCCCGCATGGGCATGCCCGCTCATGCGCTCGCTACCCGCTTCGTCTTAAGGCGCGGCAGCTGCGGGGGCAAACGCTTGCGCGTTTGCCGCTCCTCGCTCCCGCCGCGCTCTCGCTCCTCGCAGCTCGCGAAATCGCGTACATGCCACGCGAGGTATGCAACCATCATGTCATCCCGAGCGAGCGCGCAGTGTTGAAGGGTTTTCTTAATCAGCAAAATGCCTGACAATCTTAAGAATGTTCCGTTACCTAATCGCTCACAATTAACATACTTCGACCATGTGATTTTGTTTATAATTAAAGGCTCTGTAGCCATTTTGGCCTATCAGTCCTGCAAACTAGCAACTTGAGAAGAGGAGGCAGCACGTGAAACCCCTGCATATCATGGATACGACTCTGCGCGATGCACACCAGTCGCTGTGGGCTACGCGCATGGAAACGGGTGACATGCTTCCTATATTGAGCAAGATTGACCAAGTGGGGTATTGGTCTCTAGAGATGTGGGGTGGCGCGACCTTCGATACCTGCCTTCGCTTTCTCGACGAAAACCCCTGGGATCGTCTGCGCGTCATTAAGCAGCACTGTCCTCACACGCCGCTTCAGATGCTCACGCGCGGCCAGAATCTCATCGGCTATCACCACTATTCAAAGGAGATCGTGAACCGTTTCATCAAGGCATCCGCCAGAAACGGAATCGACGTGTTCCGCGTGTTCGACGCTCTCAACGACATCCGCAATGTTCTCGACACGGCAGAGGCGCTCAACGAATGCGGCGCGCACTTCGAAGGCGCGATCAGCTATACCATGAGCCCCGTTCACACGCTCGATAGCTATGTCGAGTATGCGCAGCAGCTCAAAGAGATTGGCGCCAAGTCCATATGCATCAAAGACATGGCTGGTATGCTCACCCCGTATCGCACCGAGCGCCTAGTCAACGCGCTCAACCAGGAGGTCGGTCTTCCCGTTCATGTGCACTGCCACTACGTTGGCGGCATGGCCCCGGCTAACTACATCAAGGCTGCAGAAGCCGGCGCGTGTATCGTCGACACTGCATCCGCGCCGCTCGCGTTTGGTAATTCTCAGCCGGCAGTCGAGATGATCGTCGCTGCGCTCAAAGAGTCGGAATACGATACGGGTCTCGACCTCGATCTGCTCTTCGAGATCTCTGACTACTGGGAAGAAGTACGCATGAAGCGCAGCTACAAGCGTGGCATCTCCACGTTGTCGCATATGCGCGTCTACAGCCATCAGGTTCCCGGCGGCATGATGAGCAATCTCGTGAGCCAGCTCGAAATCCAGAAGGCGACGGACCGCATGGGCGAAGTACTCGAAGAGATCCCGCGCGTTCGCGCGGAAGTCGGCTACCCGCCGCTCGTGACGCCCATGTCGCAGATCGTCGGCACGCAGTCGGTCTTCAACGTGCTCACCGGCAAGCGCTGGTCTGTCATCTCCAAGGAGATGAAGGATTATATAGGCGGCTATTACGGCAAGGCGCCCGGCAAGATCGATCCGGAAGTGCAGAAGATCGTGCTCGGCGGCGAGCAACCGCTGCCCGACGATGTCGCCCCTGGCTCGCTCGTGACCACGACCTACGATGAAGTTGCAGAGGAAATTGGCGATCTCGCGAAGAGCGAGGAAGACGTCCTCATGTACGCGTTGTTCCCCAACGAGGCACGCCAGTTCCTCGAAAAGCAGCGCAAGATAGAGAAGACCAACTTCTTGATGAACAATGCCGTCAGTATTACCAAGGAGGAAGATTACGTGGATATCGCACAGATTCGTGACCTGGTGAAGCTCGTCGAGGAAAGCGGTGTGGGAGAGATCACCGTCGAAGAAGCCGGCGCAAAGGTTACCATTCGTACTCCGAATATGGCTGCAGCGCCCGTCGCCTATGCAGCTGCTCCTGCTCAAGCAACGGCCCCCGTGCAACAGCAGGCACCTGCTGCCGAGCAGCCCGCGAAGACGCGCCCCGCTTCCTGGAAGCCTGTCGAGGCTCCCATGGTGGGTACCTTCTACGCTGCGCCGTCGCCCGATGCCGATCCCTTCGTCAAAGAAGGCGATAAAGTGGGTGCAGGAGACACGCTGTGCATTGTCGAGGCGATGAAGCTCATGAACGAGATCGCCGCAGAGGAGATGTGCGTCGTGCGAGAGGTGTGCGTGGAGAATGCCGCGCCTGTCGAGTTCGGCACTGTCATGTTCTACGTCGAGCCTGTTTCCGAATAGAGGCGTTTGTATGCTGGATAAAATCCTCATCGCCAATCGAGGCGAGATTGCACTGCGCGTGGTCCGTGCCGCGCGTGAGCTCGGCATCAAGACGGTCGCCGTCTATTCGCAGGCGGACAAGGACACGCGTGCCGTGCAGATGGCGGACGAGAAGGTGTGCATCGGGCCTGCGCCTTCCGCGCTTTCGTACCTCAATATCTCGAACATCATCGGCGCGGCCCAGATTACGGGCGCGCAGGCGATTCACCCGGGCTACGGCTTTCTTTCCGAGAACGCCGATTTTGCCCGTGCATGCGCAGACAATGACATTATCTTCATAGGTCCCGATGCCGATTGCATCGATGCTCTTGGCAATAAGGCCGCCGCCAAGGCGACGATGAAGAAGCTCGGCGTCCCGACGGTCCCTGGAAGCGACGGTCCCGTCGATACCGTCGAAGATGCCCGCGCGTTTGCAGACGAGGTGGGCTATCCGGTTCTCATCAAGGCATCTGCGGGCGGCGGCGGCAAGGGAATGCGCGAGGCGTATGATGCCGCCGAGCTCGAAAAGATGTACACCGCGGCCCGTGCCGAGGCTGCAAATGCCTTTGGCAATGACGAGGTCTACCTCGAGAAGCTCATCGCGCGTCCGCGCCACGTCGAAATTCAGATCCTTGCGGACTCCCATGGCAACGCCATGCATCTCTGCGAGCGCGATTGCTCCATCCAGCGTCGTCATCAAAAGCTCATCGAGGAGGCACCGTGCCCCGTCATCGATGAACAGACGCGCCAGGCGATGGGAGAGGCCGCTCTCAAGGCGGTGCGCGGCGTTGGCTATCAGAACGCGGGAACCATCGAGTTTCTGCTCGATACGGACGGCAAGTTCTATTTCATGGAAATGAACACGCGTGTGCAGGTCGAGCACCCCGTGAGCGAGCAGATCACCGGTGTCGACATCATCAAGCAGCAGCTCATTATCGCCTCTGGCCTTCCCATGACCTGCGCCGATAAAGCCCCGCTTTCTCCCGCATGCCACGCAATCGAGTTCCGCATCAATGCCGAAGACCCCGATCACGACTTCAGGACGTGCCCGGGCACGATCACGCGTTTCGACATGCCCGGTGGCATCGGCGTGCGCGTGGACACCCATCTTCGTGCGGGGGATGCCATCCCGCCCACCTATGATTCGCTCATGGCAAAGCTCATCGTCTGGGGCGACACGCGTGACGAGGCGATCGCACGGGCAAAACGCGCGCTCGACGAATTCGTCATCGAAGGCGTCGCCACGACGATTCCTTTCCATAAAAAGGTGCTGGAAAACGCGACATTCAACTCAGGTAAGGTCTATACCGACTTCATCGAAGTCGAAATGAACGGAGGACAGGCATGATCAAAACCGATCAGGGCTATTCGATCGATGGAATCACCATTGCGCCAGGCGTTGTCGAGACAGTTATCTCGCTTGCAGCTGCCGAGGTTGAAGGCGTTGCGAGCGTTGGCAGCGCAGACGCGTTCTCTGCAATCATCGCTGCATTCAACGCTGGTAAGTCGATTCCGACAAACGGTATCGAAGTTGACATCGACGAGCAGGAAAACGTCCACATCTCGATCGACATTCGCGCCCGGTACGGGTTTAGGCTCGTGGATATCGCCGATGGCGTGCGCACGGCGATTGCCGATGCGCTCAAAGGCCAGATAGGCGTCGACGTCGCGTCGGTTGATGTGCATATCGAAGCACTGACGTTCGAGGAGTAATACCGCGTGACATCTGTTCAACACGAGCACACGCAGTCTCGGCGTGAGGCACTCCAGGCGATGTATTCCCATGAGCTTACGGGAACGCCGCTTTGCGCTCTTGCGGCCGGAACGGGCGAGACCGCCATGTTGCTCATACCCGAAATACCCGAAGGCGTCGACGATAACGACCTAATCGGCGTCGATGTCGATGGATACGCGCAAGATCTTTTGAACGGCATCGTCTCGCATCTGGACGAGATCGACTCGTGGATTGAAGATACGGCCGAAAACTGGACCTTGAGCCGCATGCCCATCGTCGACCGCAACATCATCCGGCTTGCGACCTACGAGATCGCCTTTTGCGAAGACATCCCGACGGGCGTTGCCATCAACGAGGCCGTCGAGATTGCCAAAGCATTTGGGGGCGATGAATCTCCAAAGTTCGTCAACGGTGTGCTCGGGCGCATCGCGATTGCTCTCGAAGCAGGCGATGGCGCTTCGGACGATGCATTGACGGAGGGCTAGTCAATGACCGATTCAGCACACGAGACATTCGGGGAAGTACGCGCACGCCTCGACGAGATCGTCGAGGAAGTCCGCGACAAGAATCTCTCGTTGGAGAAGAGCCTCGATTTATACGAAGAAGCCATCAAGCTTGGCAATAGATGTGCGGAACTTGTAGATAAGCCCGATTTCACCGAAGCGGAGGCCGCACTGGCCAGAGAGACGCTACAATCCGAAGCGCAACCTTCGAACGAACAGGCAGACGAAGAAGCTGCGCAAGAACCGCACCAAGAAGCATAGGCAGATGATAAGCACGCATGGCAATTGAGATACTGGACACTGTCAATTCTCCCGCGGATCTGAAGGACCTCAACTACGAGCAGCTCGAGAAGCTGGCCTTTGAGATTCGTGCGCAGATGATCGCCTCGACATCCGTCAACGGCGGGCATCTCGCCCCCTCGCTTGGTTCCGTCGAGCTCATCTTGGCGTTGCATCGCGTGCTCGACTGCCCCAAAGACCGCATTGTCTTCGATGTCGGCCACCAGTCATATGCCCATAAGCTCGTGACCGGCCGCCGTGACAGTTTCAATACGTTGCGTAGCTTTGGCGGTATTTCCGGGTTCCCCAAGATCAGCGAAAGCGAATACGATTCGCATGATTCCGGCCATGCTTCCGATTCGCTTTCCATTGCGCTCGGCTTTGCTCGCGCGCGCGATCTGAACGGGGATGATTCCAAGATTGCCGCGCTCATTGGCGATGCCTCCTTTACCGGTGGCATGGCGATGGAGGCGCTTAACGACATAGGCCGAGCCGACACCCCCATCATCATCGTCTTAAACGATAACGGCATGTCGATATCGCAAAATGTCGGCGGTTTTGCTGCGTACCTTGCCAAAGTGCGTACTTCATCCCAATACACGAACCTGCGCAACCAGGTCGAAGGTGCCTTCAACGCGAGCGGTTCCGTGGGAAGATTCCTCATGAAGGGCGGAAACGCCGTCAAGGAATCGTTCAAGCAGTTCGTTTTGCCGGGCTCAACGTTTCTTGAGGGCTTCGGCCTCACCTACATCGGCCCGGTCAACGGACACGACATCAAAACGCTCGAGGAAATTTTCGAGAACGCCAAACAGATGGACGGCCCCGTGGTCGTCCATGCCGTGACCACCAAGGGCAAGGGCTATGCTCCCGCAGAAAAGAATCCGGCGCGCTTTCATGGCGTCGGCCCCTTCGATATCGCCTCTGGCAAGCCCATGCCAAAGGGCGCGACGCCCTCATGGACTTCCGTATTTGCCGACGAGCTCGTGGCCGCTGCCCAAAAGGACAAGGACATTGTCGCGATAACCGCTGCTATGTCCGATGGCACAGGACTTTCCGCGTTTGCAAAGGCTTTTCCCGAGCGCTTCTTCGACGTGGGGATTTCGGAAGAACATGCCGTTGGCATGGCAAGCTCGCTCGCGTTGGCTGGCAAAAAGCCCGTTGTGGCGATCTATTCGACCTTCATGCAGCGTGCATTCGATCAGATAGTCGTGAACGTCGCCTTGCAAAAGGCGAACGTGGTGCTCTGTCTCGACCGTGCTGGTCTCGTCGGAGACGATGGCCCGACGCATCATGGCTCCTTCGATTTGAGCTATTTGCGTATGGTCCCCAATCTGTGCGTGCTCGCGCCGAGCAACGATAGCGAGCTGCGCCTCGCGTTGCACTACGCGCTCGAGATAGAAGGCCCGGTGGCCATCCGGTATCCGCGTGGCAGCGCCCCTGTGGCCGAGCAGGTGGCAAAGGGCTGGCAAGATGGCGAGGCGCTCTGCGTGCGCGAAGGCGCAGATGGTGCGCTGCTCGCCGTGGGGCGTATGGTTGAGACCGCCCAAAAGGTCGCCGATATCGCAGAAAAAGAGGGCCGCAAACTTGCCGTATGGGATATGCGCTTTGTTAAGCCCATCGATAAAGCAGCTGTTGTTGAAGCCAGCAAGACGGGGCATGTGTTCACACTCGAAGACAATGCATCGGTGGGCGGTTTTGGCTCCGCCGTGCTCGAGACGCTCGCAGATGAGGACATCATGTGTCCGGTCAGGCGCTTTGGGCTTCCGGATTCGTTTGTGACCCAGGGTTCCACCGAGGAGCTTTTCAAATCTATTGGCCTCGATGCGCCAGCAATTGCCCGCGATGTGCTCGATAGCATTGCCTAAGGGCATACGCCAGCACGCATCGCAGCTCTGTCTGCTGCGGAGGAATCGATGAGAAAACGGCTCGATGAGCTGCTCGTAGAACGCGAGCTTTTCGCCAATCTGCATGACGCGCAGGCTGCAATTATGGCAGGCGAGGTCGTCGTGGACGATCATCGGGCAGATTATGCCGGCGCTCGCATGCACGACGACGTGCGCATTCGCCTGAAAGACGCAAAGGCGCGCGGCGGATTCGTCTCGCGCGGAGGTCTCAAGCTGCAAAAGGCGCTCGATGCGTTTTCGTTCGATGTGACGGGGCTCGACTGTGTTGACCTCGGAGCATCGAGTGGGGGCTTCACGGATTGCCTGCTGCAGCGGGGGGCCGCACATGTGAGCGCTGTCGATGTTAATTCCGGGCAATTCGATTGGTCACTGAGGGGCGATGCGCGGGTAAGCCTTTTCGAGAAGACGAACATCCGCAACGTCAGCGCCGAGCAGATCGAAGGCCCCTTCGATCTTGCTGTGGCCGATCTCTCGTTTATCAGCCTGCGTGTGGTCATGGCCGATGTCGCCTCGTTTCTCAAATGCGATGGCTCGTTTGTATCGCTTGTCAAGCCCCAGTTTGAGGTAGCAAAAGGCGAAGTGGAAAAGGGCGGGGTCGTGCGCGATGCATCGCTTCACGAACGCTCGATTACGCAGGTGCTTTTTTCTGCGCAGGAGTGCGGCCTTATACCTCGCGGACTCACCTTCTCTCCCATAACGGGAAAAAGTGGCAATATCGAGTTTCTGTTCTGGGCGCAAAAGAGTGTATTATCCGAGTCTGCAACAGCAAGTATTGGGAGCGATGATATTCACCGTATTGTGAGCATGGCGCATGCTCAGCTAGGAGGGAATACGTGAAAGTTTTGCTCGTGCCGAGCGATATGGCAGATGTTCAGGCATCTGCACGGTATCTGGCATCACGTCTTACCATTGCGGGTATAGACGTCTGCGTACAGCCCTCGGAAAACACCGAGACTCCCATCGTGCCCGTCGAGGAGCTCGCGTTGGTTGTTCCCATGGGCGGCGACGGCACCTTTCTTTCCGCAACGAGGCTCATCGGCTTTGCTCCCGTGCCCTTGCTCGCGTTCAATTATGGAACGCTGTCCTTTTTGGCGGGAAGCCCGGAGCGCGACGAAGTCGAGCTTATCTGCGATGCACTCGCAGGCGATGTCGTCTTCGAGAGGCGCTCCACCGTCGATATTTCCATCGAAGAGGTGAATGGCGCGCGCTACGAGTTCACCGCGCTCAACGAGATGGCGTATACGCGCGGAACAAGTGGGCGCGTCGTCGAATACGCGTATGGCATCAACGGCACTACCATTGCGCATCTCAAGGCAGACGGCCTTATCGTCTCCACCCCGACGGGATCAACGGGATATGCGCTTTCTGCGGGTGGCCCCGTCGTCTCGCCTGCATACACGGGTCTGGTCGTCATTCCCGTTGCACCGCACGCGCTCAGCACACGCGCTATCGTGCTTGCGCCCTCCGATATTCTCGAGGCCACGATTATCGGTTCGCGTGCACAGGATTCGTCCTTGTTCATCGATGGACGTACCATCGATGTTGAGCGCCCCCACAAGATCATCGCACGCCGCGGAGAAAACGAGGTGCTGTTCGCGCTTGGCGGGGGAAACTTCTTCAACAACGTCTCGCGCGTGTTTTTTGGCGGTCCGTATCCCGACCTCGACGAAATCGGCTGATGGCTGGTCTGTATGATTGACGAACTTCACGTTTCGAACCTCGCGCTCATCGAGGATGCAACGCTCGAGTTTGCTCCGGGGCTCACGGTGCTCACGGGCGAGACCGGTGCGGGCAAAACAGCGCTGCTGACCGCGCTTAGGCTCGTGAGTGGTGCTCGTGCGGACGTCGCGCAGGTGCGCTCGGGTGCCGAGGAGGCATGCGCCGAGGCACGGATCATTGCAGATGAAGAGCATATCGTGCGCCGTCGTCTGAGCGTGCAGGGCAGAAGTCGCTGCACGATAGACGGCCATATGGCGACGGTGGGCGAGTTAGCCGAGGCGTCGCGGAGCATAGAGATACACGGTCAACATGACCAAGTGCGGCTTTTGCAACCGGCACGCCAGCTTGCCTATCTCGATGCGTGGATTGGGGCAGAAGAGCTCATCGATGCGTACCGCAGCGCCCGCGAACAGTATCAGGCGGCAGCAGACGAGCTCGCTCAGCTCGAGCAGGCAGCCAATACCGCCACCCAGGAACTCGAGTTCATGCGCTTTACCTGCGAGCAGATTGAAAAGGTCGACCCCCAGGAAGGTGAGCTCGAAGAACTCGAAGAGGAACTTCCGCGTCTGCAGCATGCAGAGCAACTCGGCCAGGCCGTAAATGATGCATACCATGCGCTGCATGCAGATGACGCAGCGCTCGATTTGCTTGCGCAGGCGCAGACGACCTTATCCAGAGAAAGCGGCATCGACGCCGATCTTGACGAGCTGGCAGAGCGCTTGGCAGAGCTCACGCGCGAACTCGAGGACCTCACGCGTGATATAGGCTCGTATGCGCAGAGCGTCCAGTACGATCCGTACCGTCTCGAGGAAGTTCTGAGCCGTCTCGATGCGCTTTCCGGGCTCATGAGGCGTTTTGGGCCGGGTATGGAACAGGTGCTCGAGGCCTGGGATGCTGCAAAGAAAACGCTCGAGAGCGTGGAGAGCACGCCGTTCGAAATCGAGCGTATGCATGCTCGCGTGGACGAGGCGCGCTCCAAGTTCGAGGCTGCAGCTCATGAGCTGTCGCAGGCACGTCACGATCAAGCCGAGCGGTTCTGTGCGCAGCTCGCAGCGGCCACGCACGAGCTTGCGATGGAAGAGGCGAGCTTCGAATTCTCCTTCGAAAAGCTTCCGTTCGAACGTTGGACGCAAGCGGGGTCAGAGCAGATCGAGCTTTTCTATCGGCCCGCCAAGGCATCGAAACCCCAGCGTCTTGCGCGTATTGCCAGCGGCGGTGAGCTCTCGCGCATTCTGCTCGCTATCGAATGTATGCATTACGGCTCCCATATGCCGGGTTCATCGCGCCATACCATCGTGTTCGACGAAATCGATGCGGGAATAGGCGGAGCGACGGGCGCGGCGATCGCGCGTCGTTTGCTGATGCTCTCTCGTACGGTGCAGGTTGTGGTAGTTACGCATTTGCCGCAGGTCGCTGCGGTGGGAGACGAGCAATACCTTGTGAGCAAGCAGAGCGTGAAAGACGAACTGCCGCGTACGACCGTCATACGTGTGACAGGCGAGGAGCGCGTGGCGGAGATTGCCCGTATGCTGGCGGGCCATAACGACGAGACGGCACGCGACCACGCCCGTCAATTGCTTTCGGGAGCGGATGCGCTATGAGCGAGATATACGATGTCCTTGCAGGTGGGGGAGTGGCAATTGTCCAGACCGATACGGTCTATGGCCTTGCCGCGCTTCCGGGTTCGAAAGGCTACGACGAGATTTTCGCACTCAAAAAGCGTCCCGTAGATCAAGTGCTCCCATGGCTTGTGAGCGACACGCAGGCGCTTACGAGCTATGCAGATGTGCCGTCTGAATATGCGCTGCGCCTTGCCGAGACGTTTTGGCCGGGTGCGCTCACGCTCGTCGTGAAGGCATCAAAGATGGCCATCGACCTGGGCGGTGTTGCCGATGACGGCAGCTTGGCGCTGCGCTGCCCCGACAGATGCGAGCTCATCGAGCTCATGAAGCGTCTCGAGCGTCCGCTCGCGTGCACGAGCGCAAACGAGCATGGCGCACCAGACGCGATGCTTCCAAGCGAGCTTTCGGCACGCATGCGTGAGCTGCCCGGCGCGGCTTCGCTCGAACCTATAGCTGTTGGTGCGAGCGCATCGAGTATTGTGGATTGCACGGGCGATTACCCGCGCATCCTGCGGGAAGGACCGATTCCCTCCCGGGTCTTGCTCGATGTGGCGATATACGGTGCTACACTTGACAGACGTGCGGCATCGTACGAATACGACGCGTTAAACCAGAAGGGATAGAGGTCTATGTCACAACTGCGAATTGCCCTGGCATCGGATCATGGCGGCTTCGAGCAAAAAGAGCAGCTCAAATCATGGCTTGAGTCTCAGGGCCACGAGGTCGAGGATTTTGGCTGCAACAGCGAAGAAAGCGTCGATTACCCCGATTACGCGCTTCCGGCTGCCATGTGCGTTGCAAAAGGCCAAGCCGATTACGGCGTGCTCGTCTGCGGCACGGGACTTGGCATGATGCTTGCGGCAAATAAGGTGGCGGGCATTCGCGCTGTCAATATCACGTCCACGGGCTTTGCCGAGCTTTCCCGTGAGCATAATAATGCCAATGTCATCACGCTTTCGGGGCGTTTTGTGAACTTGGAAGAAAACGAGCGTATTCTCGAGGTCTTTTTCTCGACCGAATTCGCCGGCGGACGTCATGAAAAGCGCGTTTCAAAGATTATGGCAATCGAGCAGGAGGCCTAGACCATGAACCATCAGAATCTCTATAGAACCGATCCCGAAATCGCGGGCGTCTTGCGCGGTGAGCTCACGCGCCAGCGTGGTTGCATCGAGCTCATCGCGTCCGAGAACCATACTTCGCTTTCCGTTATGGAGGCCATGGGCTCGACACTCACTAATAAGTATGCTGAAGGATATCCCGGCAAGCGCTATTACGGAGGCTGCCAGAAAGTCGATATGGCAGAGGAGCTCGCCCGCACGCGTGCCTGCAAGCTCTTTGGCGCAGCGGCTGCCAACGTGCAGCCGCATTCGGGCTGTCAGGCCAACCAGGCTGTGTATCAGGCGCTTCTCAACCCGGGCGACAAGATTATGGGTATGAGCCTTGCCGATGGCGGCCATCTTTCGCACGGCGCCGCTTTCAATGCCTCGGGTAAGTTCTACGATTCCGTGTTCTACGGCGTCGATGCCAAGACCGAACGCATCGATATGGACGCGGTGCGCGATAGAGCGCTAGCGGAAAAGCCCGCGCTCATCATCGCCGGGGCAAGCGCGTATCCGCGCATCATCGATTTCGCGGCATTTGCCGATATCGCGCATGAGGTTGGCGCGTATCTCATGGTTGATATGGCGCATATTGCTGGACTTGTCGCCGGTGGGGCGCATCCATCGCCAGTGCCGTATGCAGATATCGTCACCTCGACTTCGCATAAAACGCTGCGCGGTCCGCGCGGCGGCCTCATGGTCACGAAAGATCCCGAGATTGCCGCCAAGTACGACAAGGCAATATTCCCGGGTACTCAAGGCGGGCCGCTCATGCATGTCATCGCCGCAAAGGCGGTTG
The DNA here is from genome assembly GCA_902783925.1 of uncultured Coriobacteriaceae bacterium. Lineage (GTDB taxonomy): Bacteria > Actinomycetota > Coriobacteriia > Coriobacteriales > QAMH01 > QAMH01. Next base: position 3,823 of record CACZSV010000058.1, on the reverse strand, counting down.
CGCTGCGCGAGGCCATGCAGCCCGAATTCAAGGAGTACGCGCACCAGATTGTCAAGAACTGCGCGGCTATGGCGCAGGCGCTGGCAGAAGGTGGGCTCCGTCTGGTTTCTGGGGGCACCGACAACCATCTGTGCCTCGTGGATCTTAGTCCGGCGGGCGTTACCGGCATCGAGGTCGAGCAGCTCCTCGAGGGCATCGGCATCACGGCTAACAAGAACGCCATCCCCAACGATCCGCTGCCGACAAACGTCACAAGCGGTATCCGCCTGGGCACGGCCGCGATGACCACGCGCGGATTTGACGAGGCCGAGGCAAGGCGTCTGGGCCAGATCATCGTCGAGGCCATCGACAAGCGCGAGGATGGCTCCGTTTTGCGCGACCTCACGACGGAAATCGACGAGATGCTGGTCAAGCATCCTTTGTATCCCGAGCTCGGCACGCATCCATATTCGTAAAATTGCTGCGCGATACCAAGACGAAGGAGAAAGCCATGGCAGACACGCGCCCGAGCTGGGACGAATACTTCATGGATATCACACGGCGAGTGGCGACGCGCTCGACCTGTTTGCGCCGCGCAGTCGGCGCCATCATCGTGCACGACAAGCGCATCATCGCCACCGGTTACAACGGCGGGCCGTCGGGCCTTGCGCATTGCCTCGATATCGGATGTTTGCGCGAGCAGCTGGGAATCCCCTCTGGTCAGCAGCATGAGCTGTGCCGCGGGATCCACGCCGAGCAAAACGCCATTATCCAGGCCGCCCGCTACGGGCTTCCCATAGACGGCTCCGTGCTCTACTGCACGACGCAGCCCTGCACGCAATGCACCAAGATGATCATCAACGCTGGCATTACGGAGATTGTCTACGGGGAAGGCTACCCAGACGATCTCGCGCGCCAGTTGCTCGAGGAATCTGGGATGGTCGTGCGTCGGTTCGAAGGCTGAGCTGTTCGCGTTCGAGTGGTTTTTCAGCACAGCGACAAGCGCCTCGCTTTTTGATACATCTGTAAAGAGAGCTTTTCGTATATGCGCAGCTCAAGGCCAAAATAGGCAATGAGGCTGCGCATTTTTTCGCTGTGTCGATGTTCGGCATTTTCCCGCTTGCAAGGCGAAAGTTGCCAGTTGCTCGAAAAATCAAACTTTTTTCTCATCTCAGATTGGCATCGCGACTATTTTTATTAATATACCTATGATTTCAATCGGGCATTGAAGACATGACTGTCGCAAGCAGGGAGGGGATAAGCCACATGCTCATTGTTCTGGGGGCGTTGGTTGGCTTACTCGGCTTCCTTCCAGTTTTCGTGACATTGAAGGTTACGCGGCGCTCGGACGTCACGAACCCTCTCACCCTGGGCCTCTACGGCCTAGTCGGTGTCGCGATTTCACTCGTGATTCTGGTTGTCGGATTGATAGCGTGTGCGTATTTAGCCCGCGATCAGCTTGTTGGCTTTGCGATTGCAGAGGCGGTGCTGTTCTTGGGCTCCACCATTGCGTGGGTTGTGTATAGAAATGTGGCCACCGGACGTGGTCGAAAGATAGACAAAGAGTAGTAGGAGGAGACGAAAGTGGGCGACGCGCTTACCAAATTTGTCGAGGAAGCCCAGGGGCTGTCCGAGCATTTTGAACCGCAAGTAGTGTTCAGCATCGGCGGCTGGGGTGTTACCCAGTATGTCATCTGGCTCTTCATTGCATTTGCGGTCACGCTGTGCGTGATTCTCGTATCATCGCGAAAGCTTGAGCTCATCCCGCGTAAGAAGTTCCTGAGCGTCATGGAGTATATGTATAGCTTCGTGAACAAGAGCGTTGCGGAAGATGTTATCGGCGAAGGCTTCAAGAAGCACGTGCCGTTTCTCGCCACGTTGTTCTTCTTCATCCTGATCTGTAACATCCTCGGTCTTGTCCCCGGATTCAAGACTTCCACCGGTGCGATTTCGTGCACCTGGGCTCTGTCTACTATCTCGTTCGTGTACTTCATCGTGGTCGGCGTCCGCTCCATGGGCCCCATCGGCTACATCGGCTCTCTGTGCCCTTCGGGCGTGCCCAAGCCCATGGTTCCGGTCATCTGGTTCCTCGAGCTCTTCTCCACCTTGATTCGCATCCTGACTCTCGCAGTCCGACTTTATGGCAACATGCTCGCCGGCCACATGGTCTTGGCCGTGTTCAGCATCGCCACCACCGTGTTTATCCAGCAGGCGCTGTTCTCCGTTTCCATGGATGCTATCTGCCTCGTGCCGAGCTTCCTGTGGTTCGTGCTCCTGCTGCTCATGTACGCAATGGAGTGCCTGGTCGCGTTTATCCAGGCGTTCGTGTTCGCCATTCTGTCTGCATCCTATATTCAGATGGCATCCCACAAGCACTAAGCTTGCGCCCGCCGCAGCGCATGCGGCCTGAAATTGGTGTCACAGCTGGGTAATTCAGCTGCAACATAAGTATTGGTTGGAGCCCCTGAAAAGAGGGTAGGGGTTCGACGAAGGAGGAAATTGTGGAAATTACTGTCGCTCTCGCCGCACTGAAGGTCGTCGGATACGGCCTCGCCGCTATCGGCCCTGGCATCGGTATCGGTATCGCTACGCACGGTTTGTGCACCGCAGCAGCACGTCAGCCTGAGATGAAGGGCCAGCTCATGGGTTACTTCTTCATCGGTGCTGCAATGTCTGAGGCGCTTGCACTGCTCGGCTTGGTTCTGTTCTTCATCGGCTAACCGGTACTCGGTACTTGGATTTAGCAATTTCGAGATAAAGAACAGGAGGCAAGCGAGTTGAAGACGTTTACCAACAAGGCAGTCGCCAAGCTCAGCGGAGCAGCTATCACCGCATCTGCGCTGGCAATGGCTTGCCCTGCTTATGCGTTCGCCGACGGCGGAGTGGATGCCATTCTGCCCAAGATGAACGAGTTCATCCCAATGCTCGTAGCCTTCATTATCTTGTGGGTCATCCTCGCCAAGTTCGGATGGCCTTTGTTCGACAAAATTCTCGTGAGGCGCGAAACGACCATTCGCGAAGCGCTCGAGAAGTCCGAACAGGCGCGCATCGAATCTGAGCGTGTTCTTGAGGAGTATCAAGAAAAGCTCATCGAGGCTCGCCACGAGGCAGCTACGATAGTTTCTGAGGCAAAGCAGCAGGCCGAGGCGCAGCGCGCCGCCATCACTGCACGTGCCCAGGAGGATGCCGAAAAGATCATCTCCAAGGCACGTGAGGCCATGGAGGCGGAAAAGCAGGCAGCCATCGGCGAACTGCAGGCGTCTGTTGCCGATATTGCAGTTGCAGCCATGGCTCGTGTCGTGAAGGAAGACTTTAGCGACGAAGAGCATCGCAAGCTCATCGAGCGTAGCATCGAAGAGATAGGTAGCCTCAATGCCTAAGAATCGACTGCTCATCAAAAAAGAGATCGAAACGTATGCTGACACTCTGCTCGAGCAGGGCGAGGCAACAAGCACGGTGTACGAGATTTCCGCGCAGCTCGAGGAGATGAAAAAGGTCGTGCGCATGCACCCGGGTCTGAGGGACGTGCTCGCGAACGATTCCATCGATGACGCTTCGCGTGCCACCGTGATTCAAGAGGTCTTCAAAGAGTTCAGTCAGGACATGATCAAATTCATCACGGTCATGGCCGAACGGCATGATGTTCCCCTGCTTCCGCGTGTGGCCGCGAGCTACGACGCGAAAGTGCAGGAAAAGTACAACGTCATTATCTTGGACGTTGCGACCGTCATCGAACTCGACGACGAGCTGCGGGAAAAGATTAAGAGTAAATTCGCTGCCCAGTTTGGCAAAGAGATCGTGCTCCGCGAGCACGTCGATTTGTGGCTGCTTGGTGGCATGAACG
>CACZSV010000057.1 GCA_902783925.1 uncultured Coriobacteriaceae bacterium | reverse complement strand
TGCGCATCGCTCAACATCAGGCCACCCAGAAACAACACGACGGCAGGCGCCACTATCAGCCTGCCCAAAGCAGTCACGTAGACCCACCCGTTGCTAATCATCGACTTTATCTGGTAGCGAGCAAGCGTCGACCCAATAACCAGCATGCTCGCCGGCGCTGTCATACTCCCCAATAGCTCGCAGGTTTTGCCAATAATCCCAAAGTCCGTCACATGCAAAAGCGCAAGCGAAAACACGAGAACGCAGGCCGCCATCATGGGGCTGAGCAGGTTCTTGCGCATGTAGACGAGCTTCTCGTGCCTGTCCAGCTCGGCGGTTCCCGTGCTCGACATCATCCATGCTCCCACGCTGAACACGAACAGATTAAACGCGATGTTATAGATCGAGGCGTAGAGCACAGCATCGTTTCCGAGTATGGCCCCGCACACGGCAAACCCGATGAAGCCCGTATTGCCAAACGAAACCGCGAACGCGTGCACGCCGCGCATGTTCTTTTGCACGCGGTAGATGCGACTTAACGCAAGGCCAATTGCGAATATCGGGATAAACGTGACAATGGAGACGAGCATGACCTGCAAGATGACGCTATTGTCGGGCAGACTTGCGTTCGAAAGCACCGCGTGAAGAACCATCGCGGGACATGTGATGGTCATGATGACCTTGGAAAGCACGGTGTCAAATACATCGTCGACAATCTTCAGGCGGCGTGCGATAAAACCAAGGGAAATGACGATGAAGAGCACCAGCATCGTCGACCCTGCATTGAGAAACGCTTCCACCTCAGACCTCGCTCACTTTCCGATTGAACTTCAGTCTATACCCTCTTGGCAATGTGCCTCATTTAGTTAACAAGCATTTCACCCAAGCAAGGAAGCCCGGTCGGGAAAGTCAATATGGGCGGGATGGCAAAACCGCTCGGCAGAAACGTCATGCCGATTCATTCTGTGGGACCTGAAAAAAGACGGGAGGCCCCGGATGTCCGAGGCATCCCGAGAATCACGCCTTGCGTGCAACGGGGGGCTTAGGCCTCGATCGTGTACTCCATGACGTAGTCGTTCATCTCGAAGCCACCGCCAACGTTGCTATTGACGCGTGCAATCTTCTTGAAGCCCATATGATCGTAGCGATCAAGGCTCGCGACGTTATCGCGCGCGCATGTAAGGCGGATGCGGTCGAACCCGAGGTCTTGTGCACGCTGCTTGACGAACTCGAACTCCTGGCGGCCATACCCTTTGCCACGTGCGTCCTTGGCAAGGTAGAGCTTGCTCAAGAACAGATACCCGTCATCGGGTTTGATGCCAACGAAGCCAATGTGGTTTTCGCCTTCATCGACAAAATAATATTCATAGCCTTCGTCCGCAATCGCCGTCGTGAGCGTTTCGGTCGAAAGCAGATAGTTCACCAAATATTCGACTTTATCCGGGGAATGCAAGGTCGAGAAATACTCCCTGAAAATCCCCTCTGCAAAATTTGCAAGCTCTGCAATGCGCTCCGGTTCCTTGACGAGCACATAGTTCAAGCTAGACATGAGACTTCCTTTCAAGCTCGAGCGTCTGCAGCTTATTGAGACGCCGAATTTCAACAATGAGAAAGATACCGCATAATAGCACCGAGAGCAGGTCCGCCACAGGAAATGCAAAGCAAAAGCCCAGCAGTCCGCTCACATCAAGAATCATCGGCACAACAATAGGCGCGATGAAATACATGGGCAGCAGGAATATGAGTTGTCTCGTAAGTGAGAGAATCGTCGACTTCATGGGCTGCCCCGTCGCCTGGAAATAGTTCGACCCAATGATTTGAACGCCAGCAATGGGGATAAAGACGGTCATGATCTGCAGCGCAACAATCGAAAAGTCCATTAGAGATTCCTCGACGCCAAAGAGGCCGACCAGCTGGGTAGGCCATATGTGGAAGACGGCGAAGAATAGGGTCAGGATAACCGTCGCGGTGAGAATCGCATCGAACAGGCAGCGCTTGACACGGTCGAACTTACGCGCGCCGATATTGAAGCCTAAAATGGGCTGAGCTGCAATTGCAACGCCAAGCGCAGGGAACACGGCGAACAGCACGATCTTCATGACGACACCAATGCTGGCAAGCGCGCCGTCGGTTCCAATGACGTCCATGGCGCCCAGAGTCGCGAGCGTGGAATTGCCTACGACCTGCGTGATAGCGGCGGCGCACTGAAGCGCGAATGGAGCCATACCAAGCGTCAGGATACGACCACACAGACGCCAATCGGGCTTGATATAGCGCAGGCGCAGCCTGAAGGGCGCGCGCTTGTTGAAGATAAAAAACCAAAGCACCCATACTGATGAAGCGGCCTCGCCGATAACCGTTGCGAGTGCACTGCCGTTGACGCCCCAACCCCACACCATAACGAAGAGGTAGTTGAAACCTATACAGACAAAAGTGCCCAACAATGCTGAGCCCAGGGCCTGCCATGGAGCACCCGCCGTACGCATGAAATTCGAGATGCCGAAGGCAATATTGTTGAGCACGAAGCCATAGGCGATAATCTGCATAAACGAACGCGCATACGGTAACGTGACCTCAGTTGCGCCCACGAGATACAAAAACGGATCGAGGAAAAACGTCGCAACAATCGCGACGGGGACAGCCAAAAGAACGATGAGAAGGAAGGTGTTGCCCAGCGCATGTTCGGCACGGTCCTTCTTCTTCTCGCCAAGCAGAATAGCAGCACAGGCGTTACCACCCGCACCTGCGATGACGCTGATGGCAAGCATGATGGTCATGGGAGGCGTAGCGACCGTCGTGGCAGCTAGGCCGATCTCCCCCATTGCGTTACCAAGGAATATCGAATCGATGATGTTGTAAAGCGCGTTGAGCACGACAGACATAACCGCCGGCACGCCAAACTCAAAGAGAAGCCTGCCGATGGGCGCTGTGCCCATGCGCATGACTTTCTCGTTCGCCACGTTATCCTCGTCTTCAGAGGCCTCACGCATAGGCGTTAAATCGGGCTCGGACGACTGCCCGAGCCCGATCGACTCATTGCTATGTTCTTCGTCTCTAGGCAACAGCCTTCTGTGCCACCTTGCAAAGCTCCGCGAAGCCTTCGGGATCGTTGATTGCCATATCAGAGAGGACCTTGCGATCGAGCTCGATACCGGCGACCTTCAGCCCATGCATGAACGTGGAATAGGACATGCCGTTGATACGGGCGGCCGCATTGATGCGGGTAATCCACAGACGACGAATCTCGCGCTTCTTGTTGCGACGATCGCGATATACGTACTGCAGCGAATGCTGGACCTGCTCCTTAGCCGCGCGATACTGACGCGACTTTGCTCCGTAATAACCCTTTGCGCGTACAAATACGGTACGACGCTTCTTCTTGGCGTTTACTGCGCGCTTAACACGTGCCATTTCTATCAACTCCTACAATCTTGAATACCAAACGGCTCAGCGCGCTTACGCTTTGCCCAGATTCTTCTTTACAACCTTTACATCGGCATCTTTGAGCACCGCCTCTTTGCGGAAGTTGCGCTTACGCTTCTGCGACTTCTTGGTAAGGATGTGGCTCTTGTACGCCTTACCGCGCATGATCTTGCCCGAACCCGTGGTACGGAAGCGCTTCGCGGTGCCCTTGTGCGTCTTCATCTTAGGCATGGTTACTTACTCCTTGTCTTGCTTTTCAGTGCTAGCGTTCTTACGTGCATCTTTGGGAAGCGGCGCAACCATCATGTGCATGTTGCGACCTTCCATTTTTGGCTGTTGTTCGACCACGGCCTGGTCTTTCAGGTCGTCTGCGAGCCTTTCGAGGATCGACAGGCCCTGTTCGGGGTGCGCCATCTCGCGACCGCGGAACATGATGGTGATCTTGACCTTGTTGCCCTTGCCAAGAAAACGAAGCACGTGACCCTTCTTGGTCTCGTAATCGCCTTTGTCGATCTTGGGACGGAATTTCATTTCCTTGATTTCGATCTTGGTCTGGTTCTTGCGGGCTTTCTTTGCCTTGACCGCCTGCTCATACTTGAATTTGCCGTAATCCATGATGCGGCATACGGGCGGGTCGGCATTTGGCGCAATCTCGACCAAATCGAGGTTCTGCTCTTCGGCGATACGCTGAGCATCGATATTGTCGAAAATACCGAACTGGCTTCCATCGACCCCGATCAGACGAACCTTGGGTGCGCGGATTTCACCATTGATCCGTGACTCTTGAGCGGCTATGAGACTCACCTCCAAATAAAAAACCTGCCGAGCTTTTTTCAGCCGACAGGTACACGCAGACTTGCCCTTGCGGGCATCTATGCAGGTGACCAGACAACTGAGACGAGCTCGTCGAAAGGTGGAAGACATCTTGCGAAGTCTTCGCTTAGAAAAGATACGCGCGATAGTTTACACGTGGGCGCATCCGCATGCAAGAGGGAATTTGATTCAACGTGCCATCCCCGTAGGGGCGGGCTTCTACGCCCCTACGGGGATACCGTTTAGTCTGAGCAGCGACGTGCGTGCCAAAGCGCGCCCCTACACGATGCCCGCAATGACATAAGTACCCTGGCAGCCAGGGCGAAACATACCCTACTGCAATTCGATGGTCAGCGTGCGAATAACGCTGTTGTCGCCAAGCGCCTTGCCGGCAGAGTGGTCGTAGATCTCGTAGACCTTCCACGTCGTGGGCGGATCTGTCCGACCGGTCTCTCCGCTAAATTCCGCCTGCTCGAGGCCCGAAGTATCACGTGAGGTAACCGCGTCTTGTTTCTCCTTGACGCTGAGCGCGGCGCTGGATGCCACAGCGGGGTCTATACCGACTGCGCTCAGAAGCGAACTGGAAACCGTCTTATCGGCAACGAGTTCGTCAAACTTGGCATCGGCGACGCCATACGCATCCATGTCAAAGGCGATGCTCGTTGAAATGATCTTGCCGTCCTTGTTTAAGCCAAAGGTGATAGCCGCGGCGACTTCGCCATCTCCGCGCACCAGCCAAGCGCCCCGTGTCGCCATAACGACGTTATCGGCGACCTCCGTCGGCGCTGCCTGAGCAGAGCCTCTCTGGCTTGTGCTCTGAGCTGCGGCATTTGCGATTGCCTGCGCCTCGGGCGTGGGCACGGCCGCCTCGTCAAGCGAGAATGCCCCGCCGCTTGCCTGCGCGGCTTCTTCGGGAGTCATGCCAAAGAACGACACGAATGCGGGAATGCCCTCGGCGCTGATTGGTTGGAACACAGTCGTGTTCGTACCGGCCGTCGGCTGTTGCAAAGCATCCGGGTCGGATTGCTTCACGTCTGGCGTCATGCTGTTTCTCCAGACAAAGACGCCGATTGCCGCACCAAGAGCAATAAGCACGATGATAAAGAAAATAAGCACGTTGCGAAGACGACGGCGCGTGCGATCGGAACGCTCCTGCTCTGCCTCCTCGTCGTATTCCTCAACGTAGTACTCTTGTGGCTCTTCTTCGATTTCGATGGATTCCGGGAGCTCGTCGACCTCGTCTTCTGCCGCAAGCTCTTCGGCCGAATGATCTATCTCGTCATATTCGTACTCGGCTTCTTCCTGCGCGGGAACCTCGTTGGGATCGAGATCTTCAGCATCCGGATGCGAGCGCAACGCATATGGTCCATCTGCCTCGATATCGCGCAGCATCGCATCGGCCTGGGCGTCCAAATCGGCATGCTCGTGCGCTTCGGGCTCTGGCTCGGGCTGGCTTTCCTGCACGTACTCGCGCTCGTCGATGTTATCAGGCGCAGTATCGACATACGCACCTTCCTCGTCAGCATAGTCGTCTTGATCGGCCGTTTTCAGGTAATCGCCCCGGTCGGCCGTGTCCGTATAATGAACATCATCGGCTATCACATCATCCTCGTAGACAACGTCGGCGCCCGCCTCGTCATAGGCGTCTTCGGGCACGTCGTCTTGCGCTTGGAGCACTTCGTCTTGCTCAAGCTGCCCATCTTGCGGGAAATCGTTTTTCTCTTGCTCGGCCATAGTCTATCCCCTAAATAAAATGAACCCAGCTATTGACTATATACAAAATCGCGGCGATGGTCACCAAAACTGCGAGAATAATTAGAAACCTATGGCCGGCACCCATGGGCTTGTCAGCATCGACACCGTGGAAATCGGCCTCTTGCTGTGCTGTCATATTAATTCGCTCGGCAGGATTCTTTAGAGAGGCGTCCTCGTGCGCATCGCTTGCCTTCGCATCCTGCGGCTTGTGTATCCTTTGCTCCTCTTGCGGCTTTTTCACCTCTTGAGCTTCTTGCGGAGCCCTAGCTTGCGCCTCCTGCTGCGCTTGTGGGGCCTCAGCCTGCTGCATGGCCTCTTGAGCTCGTTTGAGCTCGATATCTTCTATGTGGCTAAGTTTTGCCATACTGTCCTCCGTCAGCTGAGCTTCAGGAGCATACGCTACTGGCCCTTCCCCACAACGTCTGCAACAGAGCGCACGACATTATGGGTAATCGGCTTCCATTCGACTTTCTTGAAAACGGCGATGAGCGCAATGGGCACATAGGTGAGCATGAACACCGGGAACGTGAAAATATACTTGATCTTGTCGGAGTTCTTCGCGTGGATATGGCTCCATTCAGTAATCGTGGTCAGGATGCCAAACACGAGCATGACGACCGCAAAACTCAAGAAGCAGCTGGCGAGCGAAATAACCGAGGTCACGATCGTCGCGCGGGCCTCTGCATACGCAAGCATGATGGAGACATCGCCCGTGCTAAACGAGCTGAGCGCATCGCCTTGGAAAATAGAGCCCGTCATCATCGCAACGACAAACGTGAACCAGTTGGCATCTGCAGGCGCTGCACCCGCAAGACCCGACCCAACCGAGCTCGTGCCAGAGGCGACCGTCTGCACGGAAGCCGCGATACCAGCAAGCTGCACGATACCCGTCAGGCAAAACACAAGGTTGATGGCAAAGCCGGCGAGCGTCAGAAGCATGGCCGGCGCGATGGTCATGAACATGTCGTAGCAGGCGAATTTACCCGTCTTTCCATGAAAGATGCCCCTGAACAACTGCCCGCCATATTTGAGCAGGACCTGGTAGAAACCCTTTGCCCAGCGCATGCGCTGTCGCCAGGAGTCTTTCATCGTCGTGGGCTGCTCGTCGTAGACATAGGCGTCTGCGCAGTACCCAATGCGGATGTTGTGCGCGATGCAGTCCGTCGAAAACTCGATATCCTCCGTGAGCAAGTGATGAGTCCAGCCTTCGTTGGATTCGAGAATGTCCGCGCTAATCATGAAGCCCGTACCGCTGATAGCACACGACGTGCCCATCATGTAACGGGCATTCGAGAGGAACTTCGCCTCGCGCAAAAACCACAGCGCGCTTCCCGCCGAAATCCAGTTCGAATCGTAATTTTTCGAATTGCGATAGCACGTGAGAACCTGGTAACCGCGATTCAGGCCGCGATTCATAGCCGCCGCAAACCCAGGGTCGAGCACGTTATCGGCGTCAAAGACGAAGTACGCGTCGTAATCAGTGCGTCCGCCTTCGTCGCCGTACAAAACGCGAATGCGGTTGAGCGCGAAGTCGAGCGCGTGGCTTTTGCCGACCACAAGTCGGTCATTACGCACAAGCACCTCGGCACCGGCTTCTTCGGCAACCTTTGCGGTGTTGTCCGTGCAGTTATCGGCAATGACGAAGATATCGATATGGTCTTCTGGATAATCCTGGTTCTTTATGCTCTTGATCAGCTCGCCGATGACCGCCTCTTCATTGCGGCCGGCAATCATTACAGCAAAGCGGTTCATACGTTCATCAGGCACAGTGATGATTTTGCGCCTATGGTCCTTGACGAGGACGATGACCGCATAAACAGCCTGATACATGTAACACAGGCTAAAAACAAAGAACAGGAACAAATTAAAGGTGTTGACGAAATCCGCCATATCTTTAACTGAAACCCTCCTGCACGCGATTTAGAAACTGGAAAAGCATTCTAATGCAAACGTCTGCAACACGCCAAACCCTCCACACAACTAGCACTAAGCCTGTCGTTTGAGACGTTGCGAAGGGGCGTGCTTTAGCGCGGCTCTTCGCATGCGCATACTTTATGGAGATAATCCCATTGGATTGATGACATGCAGGGCGGCGTACCCGCGATTTCGCGAGCTGCGAGGAGCGAGGACTAGCAAACGCGCAAGCGTTTGCCCCGCAGCTGCCGCGCTCTGAGCGAC